>JAKPIR010000054.1 GCA_029549705.1 Pseudomonadota bacterium
AGTATCCCATTCAGCACGCGCAATTTTACTAAAGATATCGTAAGGAATCGGGTTGCTTAGGTCGCCATTTGGGTCATTTTTCAAATATGTTTTTTCACCACTAGATTTAAGTATATACGAGTAGAACTGCAATAAGCCTAAACCTGTCATCATGCCTAATACTGGCGGCAGATCAAGCTGGCTGTGCGCCATGACAGCCAAAGTAATGGTGAGTAAAAATAAGCCCAATATCACCAAAGCGCCACGGCGCATCGGTAACTGATTGCTTTTACCTTTCGGTTTTTCGTTAGGAATAGCAAAGTGCATGATGCTTGCTGGTACTAGCCAATTGGTGAGCGCAGGTAAAAACAGGCTAAAAAATGTCCAGAATGTCACGGCGCCATTGGTGGCAATAATGTTTTTTTGCCACACCATGAGCGTGGTGATGTCACCAAATGGGCTAAAAGCGCCGCCAGCATTGGCTGCTATTACAAGGCTGATACAGCTTAACAAGACAAATTTTTTGTTATTTCAGCCAACCGCCATCACCACCGCACCCATCAGCAATGCCGTGGTTAAATTATCTGCAATGGGGGAAATAAAAAATGCAAGTAGTCCGGTTACCCAAAATAAGCTGCGATAACTTAGGCCTTTGCGTATCAGCCATGTACGCAAAGCTTCAAATACCTGGCGTTCATCCAGCGCGTTAATGTAAGTCATGGCGACAATTAAAAACAGCATCAATTCGGCGTATTCAAGTAAATTATGCCGGAGCGCTTCTTCAACAACATGTGGGATATGGTGCGTTTGGTAGTACCAGGCAATGAGCGCCCAAATAATCCCCGCAGTCAGTACAACAGGTTTAGATTTGCGTAAATGAATAAACTCTTCGGCCATGACCACTAGGTAAGCGATGAAAAACAGTGCTAGTGCAGTAATGCCTACCCAGTGGCTGGTTAAATCAAACTTCTGGCTGCCCTCTGATGCGACAGCAAATAATGGCAAGGTTAGTCCTGTGAAGAGGGAAATGAGTTTAAAGAAATGCTTCATTAAAGTTTTTTGATAATAAATGTATACAGATTACTCGCACTACTGTAGTTGACTAGCTCATAAGGGTTATTAGCTACGAGAGTGCGAATATTTTTTACGGTACTTTCTATGCCAGTCACAACTTTCAAAATGCTGCCAGACACCATAGTGTCTAGCGTTTCTTTGGTGCGAATAGTTGGAATCGGGCTATCTTCGTGCCGAACATCAAGTTCAATATCATAAGCAATCGCCATTGTTTACTCCTTGAAAAAATCTCTTGAATAACTAAATTGCGCCAACAGAAGCAACGTTTAAATTTAAACTATTCATCAGCTACTTGATTATCTTCTGTCTGAAGCGGCTGTGTGATTTCTCGCAATAACTTAAATATTTCCCGACTACTTTTTGGTGGCTTGTTCGCTGCCAATTCTTTTTGCGCATTTCGGATAAGGGTACGAAGTTGCTGAATATCCGTGTTTGGATACACCGCTAAAAACTCTTGTAATACATTGGCATCAGCAATCATGCGGTCACGCCAACGCTCCAAGCCATGAAAGTAAGCATTTTCAGCGGTATGTTTACCATCCCAGCGTGCCAGCTGTTCTTCAATGGGGGCGGTATCAATATCACGCATCAAGCGGCCCAAATATTGGCGATGACGCCGAATAGCGCCGTTGGCAGTAATTTTTTTGCTTTCTAATACTGCTGTATGCAATGCTTCTGGTAAGTCTAATTTTGCAAGTTTATCTTTAGGTAGCTCACATAAACGTACGCCTAATGCTTGCTGCGCGTCGGCTTCAGCCTTTAGTTTAGTTTTGCTGATGGGCAAGTCAGCATCATCTTCAACGGATTTGTTTAAATCGGTGTCTTTGGCTGTCTTTTTAGGTTTCGCTGTTATTTGCGGTTTCATAGTGCG
>JAKPIR010000069.1 GCA_029549705.1 Pseudomonadota bacterium
TCCACGACCAGCCCGTAAACAGACTAAAGCCAATGACAAACATTGAAAGCAGCAACATTAAAGAGCCCGTGCTACCAAACATGCTACGAAGACCCGCATCAACCGCAGTGCCTATCATGCCACCGCGTGCATCAGGCAGTGTGACTGGCAATTCAATAAGATGGCCCGATTCCAGTGCGGATGAGGCAACCAACAAGAGCGCAAACCCAATTAAGTTGAACAACAAAAATGGCTTTTCACTTTGATTGACCACTTCAAGTTTTAAATAAACCAACCACATGGCGTAAAAAGCAAACACCGCCCACCACCACGCCGAAAAGCCAAATAAAAACAACAGTAGCGCTGAAACATTAGCGCCCACGCTACCGCCCGCATTATGAATTTGCGAAATATTTGCCGATACATTGACCCAAGAAACATCTTCTCGATGGTAGGTAAAAAGAATCACAGTGATATAAAGCCCTAGCAACACTAACACCAACCACCAAGCTTCCTTAATCAAGGTTTTGCCTATGGTGTGCGACTTGCTCACTTCAGCTTCGCGACGCGCGTTGACCGGGATGGATTTTTTGAAAAACAAGATATAAAACCTTACAAATTTAACGTTAAACAAATTATAGCAGTATCAAAGTCGCTCTGTAGCTAATACAATAGCATACTAGATTTAATCTTGTTTTTTCTCAGGAGTTCATCATGGATATTGGCATTACCGCTCAAGATAGAAAAGAGATTGCTCAAGGCTTGTCGCATCTTTTGGCTGACACTTACACGCTGTATTTAAAAACCCATTATTTTCACTGGAACGTGACGGGGCCGATGTTTAACACCCTGCATCTGATGTTTGAAGCCCAGTACAATGAGCTGGCACTTGCGGTTGATTTAATCGCTGAGCGTATCCGTGCCTTGGATATTTTTGCACCGGGCACTTATCGCGATTTTGCCAAATTAACTTCGATCAAAGAATCAGAATCTGTGCCCAACGCGCAAGCCATGATTGCTGAATTAGTGGCTGGTCACGAGGCGGTGTGCCGCACAGCGCGTAAGGTTTTTCCGGCAGCCGAAGCTGCGGCCGATGAAGCCACGAAAGATTTGCTGACACAACGTTTACAACTACATGAAAAGACAGCCTGGATGCTTAGAAGCTTATTAGAAAAATAACTTGAAAAATCTCGCATTCAGCCATAGCTAACTCAATACTATTTGCAAAGAAAGAAAGTTTCACATTATGACAACACGTCACGCTCAACTCTTAATTTTAGGCTCAGGCCCTGCTGGCTACTCTGCTGCGGTGTATGCCGCGCGCGCAAACCTAAACCCTGTGCTCATCACCGGCATTGCACAAGGCGGACAACTGATGACGACCACCGAAGTTGACAACTGGCCGGCAGATGCCGATGGTGTGCAAGGGCCAGAGTTGATGGCACGCTTTCAAAAACATGCTGAGCGCTTTAATACCGAAATGATATTTGACCATATTCATACCACGCACTTACATGAAAAACCGATTCGCCTAATAGGTGACAGCGGTGAATATACTTGCGATGCGCTCATCATTGCAACAGGCGCCTCGGCTAAATATCTTGGCATTCCTTCGGAAGAAAAATTCTCAGGCAAAGGTGTTTCAGCCTGTGCCACTTGCGATGGTTTTTTCTATCGCAATCAAGAGGTTGCTGTAATTGGCGGCGGCAACACCGCTGTGGAAGAAGCGCTTTATCTCGCGAATATTGCCAGCAAAGTGACGCTGGTGCATCGCCGTGATAAATTCAAAGCCGAAGCCATTTTGGTTGACAAACTCATGGAACGCGTCAAAGAAGGCAAAATTGTTTTAGAGACTTTTCAAACGCTGGATGAAGTGTTGGGGGATGACAGCGGCGTAACTGGTATACGTTTAAAAAATGTCAATGATGGTACGACCAAAGAAATCAAACTCATGGGTGTCTTTATTGCCATTGGGCACAAACCTAACACCGATATTTTTGAAGGCCAGCTTGAAATGGAAGGCGGCTACATTGTGACGCAGATGGGACGCGCCGGAAACGCCACAGCAACCAGCGTACCAGGGGTTTTTGCGGCAGGTGATGTGCAAGATCATATTTACCGTCAGGCAGTGACCAGCGCTGGCACAGGTTGTATGGCGGCCCTAGATGCTGAGCGGTATTTAGATAAATAACGATGATGTAGGAGCGGCCCATGACCGCGAAAAGTGGAGACTCTAGCTAAATTTTCGCAGTCACGGACCGCTCCTACAAATATATACGGCGTGAAAAATTGTGACGAACTCTAAAGAAAATGAAGAAAATCTCTTTTCTGAAGCGGTAAAAGACGCGCGGCCCTTGCCTGAAAATAACCGCGCTTTTCACGAAATCAAAAAACCCAAGCCTATCCCAAAGCAGTTGATTCGCGATGAACAGCAGGCGCTGATTGACTCACTCTCTGACCACTATATTCCCGCCTACGAAATGGAAACCGGCGAAGAACTGCTGTATCTACGCGAAGGCCACGCGCCCGATATTTTAAGAAAACTGCGCCGTGGCAAATGGGTCATCCAAGCACATATTGATTTACACGGCTTAGTTAGCGATGAAGCGCGGCTTTATGTGGCCACTTTTATCAGTGACTGCAAAAAGCGCGGCATTCGCTGCATACGCATTGTGCATGGCAAAGGCTTAGGCTCGCGCAACCGCGAACCGATTTTAAAGCACAAGTTGCGCGGCTGGTTAATTCAAAAAGATGAAGTGATTGCCTATGCGCAAGCCAAACAGCAAGATGGGGGCAGTGGCGCGGTCATTGTATTATTGAAAGCTTAATCTGCTGTTCATGTTGGCGCAGTAAAAAATGCAAAACTGCACACATTTTAAATGTGTCTTTTTTATTCAAATTCACCCAAATTCAGCATCAACCCTTTTGCACTGCCCTGCAAGCCTTTATTTACAAGGCTCTCAGAGCATCAAAAAATCCTCGGCGACTGAATTGCTTTTGAAAGTGAATTAATCTTCAGCTAAAAAACCGCCACTTTGGCGCTCCCACAAACTGGCATACAAGCCTTTTTTCTTGAGTAAGGCTTGATGTGTACCTTGCTCAATAATTTCACCGTTATCCAGCACAATCAACCTATCCATAGCGGCAATGGTAGAAAGCCGATGCGCAATCGCCATCACCGTTTTTCCCTGCATCAACTGATACAAACTACTTTGGATAACCGCTTCCACTTCTGAGTCCAGCGCACTGGTGGCTTCGTCCAACACCAAAATCGGCGCGTCCTTTAGCATGACACGCGCAATGGCGATACGCTGGCGCTGACCGCCAGAAAGTTTTACACCACGCTCGCCCACGTGCGCATCGTAACCGGTGCGGCCATGTGAATCACGCAAATTCAGAATAAAGTCATGGGCTTCGGCAAGTTTTGCGGCAGCAATCATGTCCTCTTCCGTGGCATTGGGGCGGCCGTATAAAATATTGTCGCGTACGCTGCGATGCAGCAATGAAGTATCTTGTGTCACCATGCCGATGTGTTCACGCAGGCTATTTTGCGTGACTTGATGCACCGGCTGCCCATCAATGGTAATGTTGCCAGACTGTACGTCATAAAAACGTAATAATAAATTCACGATGGTAGATTTACCTGCGCCTGAACGCCCGACAATCCCCACTTTTTCTCCTGCTTGAATGGTCAGTTGAAATTGGTCTAATAGCGGATTCTGGTTGGCATAAGCAAAGTGCACATTGGTAAACGTAATCTCACCTTTTTTCACCTCAAGGGGTTGAGCATTGTCCGCATCAATGATGTTATGCGGTTGCGATAATGTATTGATGCCGTCCTGCACGGTGCCGACTTGCTCGTATAGCGAGGTGAGTTCCCACATCACCCAATGTGAAATGCCATTTAACCGCAACGCCATGGCCGTTACTGCAGCAACTGCGCCAACTCCCACCTGCTCCTGACTCCAAAGCCAAAGTGCAACCCCTGAACAGCCAATCACCAGACACATGTTTAAAAAATGGTTGATGGTTTCTACACTGCTCACCATGCGCATTTGCCGATTCACAAAACCTAAAAATTCGTGCATGGCAGATTTGGCGTAATCGGCTTCTCGGCCTGCGTGTGAAAATAACTTCACTGTACTAATATTGGTATAGGCATCTGTGATGCGCCCAGTCATCAGGGCGCGGGCATCTGCCTGCTGCTGGGAAACAAGCGCTAATTTAGGAATAAAATAAAAAAGTGCCGCACTATAAAACAGTAGCCATAGCAAAAAAGGCCATATGATCATCAGGTTAAAACTGCCAACTACAGCCAAAATCGTTACAAAATAAATCATCACATAGACCATGATGTCTGTCACAATAAACCAGACATCACGCACTGCAAGTGCCGTTTGCATGACTTTTGCAGAGACGCGCCCGGCAAACTCATCCTGATAAAAACTCATGCTTTGTCCCAGCATCAGTCGATGAAAGTTCCAGCGCAGCCGCATGGGGAAAGTGCCTGCAAGTGTTTGATGTTTAAGCAAAGTTTGCGCACCCACCAGCACGGTGCTAAATAACAAAATGCCCGCCAGCAGGGCTAAATCGCGTAAATGGTAGTCCCACAGCAGTTGATGTGGAATATCACTTAATCTGTCCACTACTCTGCCCATCATGGCAAATAGCAAAGCTTCAAATGCGCCTATGCACGCGGTGAGCAAAGTCATGCCCACAATGTACGGGCGCATACCCTCGGTACAAGACCACACAAATGCCCAGAAACTTTTTGGCGGTGTACTGAAAAGTTTGCCGGGGAACGGGTTAATTAAATTTTCAAACCAGCGAAACATAAACTAAATGGCGTGAATAGTACACACAGCCTCGGCTGCTATACCTTCACCACGCCCGGTAAAGCCAAGCTTTTCAGTCGTCGTAGCTTTCACATTGATTTGCGAAATCGCCACCTGGCAGTCTGCTGCGATGTTCGCGCACATTTGCGCGGTATGTGAGGATAGCTTTGGCGCCTCACAAATGACGGTAGCATCGATATTACCTACGCGATATTGCTGCTCATGTAGCAGAGCAACAATATGCCGCAGTAGCGCGCGTGAATCAGCCCCTTTATATCGAATATCAGTTGGCGGAAAATGCTTGCCAATATCACCCAAGGCAGCCGCGCCTAATAAAGCATCACAAATAGCATGCAGCAGCACATCGGCATCGGAGTGGCCTTCCAAACCTTTGTCATGAGGAATATCAATGCCGCCGATAATGCATTTTCGCCCTGCCACCAGCGCATGCACATCAAAGCCGTGACCAATTCTTATTGTCATCAATTGACCCTTTAACTCTGGTTAAGTAATGCGGATAACACGGCTAAATCTTGCGGATAAGTCACTTTAAGGTTGCGTAATTCGCCTGTGACCAACTTTGGCTTCAAGCCTAGCGCTTCAATCGCTTCTGCTTCATCCGTGGGGCTACCCGCAAATTCGCTAAGCGCTTTTTTCAGCGTAGCATACTTAAACATTTGCGGTGTTTGCGCCTGCCATAAATTATTGCGTGGAATCGTGGCCGACACGCGCTGTGCGTCATCAGCGCGTTTAAGCGTATCAGCCAGCGGCAATGCTAACAAACCACCAACTTCATCATGCTCCAAGGTGTTTAAGAGCTGATTTAACAAAAGATTACTCAGGCCGGGGCGTGCGGCATCATGCACTAAAATCCAGTCATCTTCATCCACCCGCGTTGCAATCGCATGCAAGCCATTCAATACCGTCTCCGCCCGTGTATTTCCACCACAATAGTATACCTGTGCTTTATCACTTAAATGCAGATAAGTACTGCGCCAATGGGCATCACCCTCACTAAGAACAATATGGATGCTATCAATTCTTGTCGCCATATCAAACACCTTAATCACGTGCTGAATCAGCGACTTACCGTTTAAACTCAGATATTGCTTGGGTGCCTCGGCACCCATACGGCTACCGGTGCCTGCGGCGGGGATGATGACGTGAAAACGCGCCATGCTAAATTTTAAGTAATCTTAAGAACATAGCTAGATTCTAACATACACACGCACTGCAAAATAATGCTTCTCTTAGCGCGCTTAATCTATATTGTTTTCTGTAGGAGCGGTCATTGACTGAGAACCATCGCATTCGCGATCAAGGATCGCTCCTACAAAAAACACACACATCTTTTTGCACTTGTTCTCAACTGATAACATTTAACACTACAAATAAAAACGGAAGCCGAAGCTCCCGTTTTAATTACCAAAATAATCGATTTAATTATACTTGGTTTGCTTTTCTACGACGCGCTGTAAAACCAATTAAACCTAGCCCTGCTAACAGCATGGCGTACGTTTCTGGTTCTGGTACAGGAGTAGCGATTAGATTCGCGCCCAAAGTAACATTGTCAAAAGCTACATAATTTATCGCGTCAGTAAAACTAATGGATTTTGCAACACCGCTAAATGAAAGACCAGCCTGTGACCAATTACAAAATATTCCATTAGGGTCACCAATACAGCCATTTGCATTATATTGTGCGGCCAACGCAAGCGTGCCAAGTAAGCTGCCTGTGCCGTTTAGGCCATCATAAATGCTGATTGATTTAGCTTGTGAAGCACTGTAGAAGAAAGAAAAGCCAGTATCAAAACCAGCAGCTACATTGATAAATGAATTATTGACACCACCAAACGTTGTAAATACCAAAACAGTATTCGGCGAAGGTTCGTTGGCGATGGGAGCCGTACCACCAGCATCTGAATCAATGATACCAATTGCGGTACTTCCAAACGCTACACCGTAATTACTACCTGCCCCACCACTATAAAAATTACCAATTGGCGTATTATTTGCAACGCCTTCAAAATTCATAGTCACCACAGCGGCTGAAGCTGATGTACTAAAAACAAACAGCAACAGTAATATTATCTTTTTCATATTGAACCTAATTTTGACGAC
>JAKPIR010000318.1 GCA_029549705.1 Pseudomonadota bacterium
GATTTCCAAGTTATTGGATCGACTAAGAACACCCCCCAATTCTACAATGCCGTTTATCGATTGCAATGGCAGGAATTGGCAATAAAATGAGAATTCAGTGAAAAGAGCCATCTAGAATTACTTCGAATGAGCCACATATAATTATCAGGAATTATCCATGAAGAAATGCAAATGTCTCCAATCAATAGCGAAGTAGACAGTCATTATTAATCAATGAACTAGCGCTCCCGACCCATAACTGCCTGTCGCCACCTAATGCTTTAGTCAGAAAAATGGCTGGCCCACGCAGATCAGCCTGCAACATCACGAAGAAGACTCTTACCAATCCACCCTTTCAGCTAGACAACCACTTTGCAAATATTTTTCCTGCGATTGGAAATGTTATCAATTGAGTTACAGGTACAATAACAATCACCTCTACTAATGTAGCTAGAGGCATAGGTAAATGGCGCGTAATCCCGCCCAGTAAAAATAGTATGACTAGTAGGGTTGGATATAAAGCAATCCAACCAACAACCAGTCTCTTCATGAGATTTTTATTAGAAATACTCATTATTTATGCTTAAACAATAAATTGTGCAACACCATCACGAAATGACCAGTCTATATCGTGGTTTTCAGTGATAGTAATCAACACATTAGCCGCAGGGATACCGGGGTTATCTGCCAGATTTTCAGTTACCTTCTTGTAAAAAGCTTGTTTGGATTTGTTTGAGCGACCAGCTCTCATGACCAAATGCATCATTACACGATCTCCTTCACGGGTCTGCAACTGCAGGCACTCTGGATCAAGCTGATGGATAACCTGATAGCGGTCATCGTCAGGAAATCCCATGGTTTCAATCACTGCTGCGTTGATTCCATCGGCAACTGCTTTAATGTATTCGGGCGACTTGCCCTTAAGTATCGATATGTTCACGAGAGGCATGATTTTTCCTCCTATTGGTTTACATTCCATATATGTGTGCGCGTGAGCCAATTGCCATCTGAGCCTTGCTCAAGCACGCTAGTAGTGATGCCGCCAAAAGATGGAGTTTTACCGTTGGCTTCTGCACCTTGTGCTTTCCATTTAGCAACCTGATAGATCATTTTACCTGTTCCACCCACTTCGATAATTTCTAATGTGTGGTTATGGACACCACCATCAACAAAACCTTTAAATAGATTTTTGATTTCAGCACGACCTACTATAGTCTTTCCATTTCCTGGAGAGAGGATGGCATTCTCTGTATAAAGTGCAGCCAACTCCTTAACGTTGCCGCTATTGAGTGCCTTGTTCCATTTAGCATTGGCTGCTTCAATCGTGTTAGCAGGGTTAACTTTTGCTTCTTCAGTTTTTTGGCTACAAGCAACAATTAATGTCGATGCAACTAATCCAACTAATAACGCACGTAATAATGTATTCATTTAGCTTACTCCTTTAATATTTTTGCTCGCGGCTTTCTTTACACGAGAAACATGATTTTTTGCTATTGGTTTACGTTCCATATATGTGTACGTGCTAACCAATTGCCATCTGAACTTTGCTCAAGTACGCTTGTGGTGATGCCGCCGAATGATGGGGTTTCACCGTTGGCCTCTGCACCTTCGGCGTTCCATCTGGCAACCTGATAAATCATTTTGTCTGAACCGCCAACTTCGACAATCTCTAACGTGTGGTTATGGACTCCAGCATCAACAAAGCTTTTAAATAGTCCTTCGATTTCAGCACGACCTACTAGAGTCACTCCATTTCCTGGAGAGAGAGTTGCATTCTCTGTATAAAGCGCAGCCAACTCCTTAACGTTACCGCTATTGAGTGCCTTGTTCCATTCAGCGTTAGCTGCTTCAATGATTGATCTGTTATTCATTTGTATCTCCTAAAGGGTTAAAAATTTAAATAATACCGTTCAATTTATAATTAATTAGCCGCCTAACTATATGGCCAAAAAAAA
>JAKPIR010000108.1 GCA_029549705.1 Pseudomonadota bacterium
AAGAACGGTACTGAGTTTTTTTAATAGAGGTTGCGTGGGTTCGATGATATTTGCCGCTATTACACACTGCGCCTTAGCGTTTTTTTTCAACGATTTCTTTGTACTTACCATAGCCCATCAAGCGCTCATATCGGCTAACCAACAGCACTTTCGTTGATTTTGATTTCAACTTAGCAAGTTCTTCTTTAAGCGCAGCCCGCAATGTTGTCATGACAGCCTCTGGATCACGGTGAGAGCCACCTAATGGTTCTTGGACAATACGGTCAACCAAACCCAGCGCTTTTAGGCGATCAGCAGTAATCGCGAGAGACTCGGCCGCAACTGATGCCTTGTCTGCGCTTTTATACAAAATAGATGCACAGCCTTCAGGGGATATGACTGAATAAGTGCCGTATTGCAGCATCAGCAACTGATCAACCACACCCAGCGCCAACGCGCCACCTGAACCACCTTCGCCAATAATCACACCGATAATTGGTGTTTTAAGCTCAGCCATCACATACAAATTACGCGCAATAGCCTCTGACTGCCCGCGTTCTTCAGCACCAATTCCGGGATACGCGCCTGGTGTGTCAATAAGTGTAATGATGGGAATCGAGAACTTTTCTGCCAAACGAAATAAGCGCAGAGCTTTACGGTAACCTTCTGGCCTTGGCATACCAAAATTGCGATACTGGCGCTCTTTTACATCACGTCCTTTTTGATGCCCAATGACCATCACGGGTTGACCTTCAAAACGTGCTAGCCCACCAACGATTGCTGGATCATCTGCATAAGCTCTGTCACCGTGCAGTTCTTCAAAATCCGTAAACATGCCTTGAATATAATCAAGTGTATAAGGCCGCTGCGGATGACGTGCCAATTGTGAAATTTGCCATGCCGTTAAACTGCCGTAAATGTCTTCTGACAGTTTTTTATTTTTATTTTGTAGCGCTGTTAGCTCTTTAGAAATATCCAGAGCATCATTGGCGTCATGAGCAGCCTGCAGTCCTTCAATTTGCGCTTCCAGTTCTGCAATCGGCTGTTCAAAGTCTAGGTAACTTATTTTCATTTAATTCGCTTCTTTTCTAGATTCAATACGTTTAATTATATAGGATTTTTACATTTTCACGGCTTAACCATTCGGTTAAACTGGTAATCAATTCTTCATGCAAGTCAACGCGCCAGGCACTTCCGAGCATCAGTTCAACTTTACTGGTTTTATTATGATATTCCACTTTTACGGGGCAGCCTCGCTGCTCATCGGTTTCTGGCCTGCAGTAGGGTTGCAGCAGGGCTTTTAGTTTGGCGGCATCAGCTTGCCCGTTGCAAGCGATTTTTAAAAAACTTGCGCGTGAATTCCTCAATCCAGATAAATCATAGATCTTTCTCGCATTCACTCGGATGCCACCAGAAAATTCATCGTGACTCACACGACCCTCCACAATCACCAACTGGTCGTCTTTTAATAATTGTTGTGATTGGTTAAGTAGCTCGTTACCGACAACCACTTCAATGCGCGTTGTGCCGTCATCTAAGCCCACTATCGCCATTTTGCCACGGCCAGTCATGCGAATACGTATACCCGATACAATCCCCGCAATCAATTGCGGCTGTTCTTTGGGTGTTAGATTGGCGAGTGTGGCGCTAACAAACTGGTTAATGTCTTTTTGATATGCCAAGTAGGGATGTCCGCTAAAGTAAAATCCCAGGGCTGCTTTTTCTTCTAATAAGCGTTGTTGCTCAGACCACTCGGGCACGCTCGGTAGCACGTGAGCAGCTTTATCTTCTACTTCGCCGAACAAGCTATTTTGGTTGCTGTTGGCGCTATTTTGCTCGGCTGCCGCCATTGCATTGGCAACACCTGCCAATAGCGCATTGCGGCTAGGGGACAGTTTATCAAAGGCTCCGGCACGGATTAAAGATTCCACCACACGTCGATTCACTTTACGCAAATCAAGTCGATTACAAAAATCGTATAAATCCTTGAAAGGTCCGCCTTGCTCGCGAGCCTGCAGAATGACCTCAATTGCAGCCAGACCCGTGCCTTTAATGGCCCCTAGTCCGTACAAAATTTGCTTTTTGTTAATAGGCATAAATTTGAAATCACTTTGATTGATGTCCGGCGGCAGCACCTCAATTTGATTCGGCGCACAATCATCGTAAAACGTGTGCACACTGTCAGTGTTATTCATGTCGGCCGACATGGTCGAGGCTAAAAATGCGGCGGGATAATGCGCCTTTAAATACGCCGTTTGATACGCGACCAGTGCGTAGGCCGCAGCATGTGATTTATTAAAACCGTAACCCGCAAATTTTTCAAGCAAGTCAAACAATTCCGTCGCTTGCCGTTCGGTCATGTTATTTTTGGTGGCACCCTCTACAAATGTTTTGCGTTGCGCATCCATTTCCTCGACTTTCTTTTTACCCATTGCGCGACGCAGTAAGTCGGCTCCCCCCAAGCTATAGCCTGCAACGACTTGCGCAATCTGCATCACCTGTTCCTGATAAACAGCAATGCCATAGGTTTCTTTTAAGATTGGCTCGGTTAAAGGATGTGGGTATTCCACACGCTGCTTACCGTGTTTGCGCCGGCAGAAATCTGGAATCAAATCCATTGGGCCCGGCCGATAGAGCGCCACCAAGGCAATAATATCTTCAAAGCAATCGGGCATGGCCTGCTTGAGCATGTCTTTCATGCCCTTGGATTCAAGCTGGAATACGGCCGTTGTGTTTGCCGTTTTGAGTAATTGAAAAGTCGCTTTATCGTTCAGGGGCAGCGTTTCAAACGAGAGTGGTGGCAAACCCTCAGCCGCGCGTTGTTTATTGGCATTTTTGAGGGCTAACTCTAAAATCGTCAGCGTGCGCAAACCCAAAAAGTCAAATTTCACCAGCCCGACAGCTTCTACATCATCTTTATCGTACTGGCTGACCAAACTGGCGCCATCTGCCTGACAATAGACTGGGCAAAAATCCGAGATTTTTCCGGGAGAAATCAATACGCCCCCCGCGTGCATGCCAACATTACGCACCAGTCCTTCTAGCCGTAATGCTAATTCCAATAATTCACGTAACTCTTCTTCATTTTCGCGACGTTCGGCAAGCTGCGGCTCTTTTACCAGTGCATCAGAGAGCGTAATGCCCAGTTCCATCGGAATCAGCTTGCTGATGCCATCGACAAAGTGGAAGGGTAAATCCAGCACACGTCCAACATCACGCACTACCGCTTTGGCTGCCATGGTACCGAAAGTGGCAATTTGTGAAACGGCATCAAGACCATATTTTTGTTTGACGTAATCAATCACACGATCACGGCCTTCTTGACAGAAATCGATATCAAAGTCGGGCATGGAAACGCGGTCAGGATTTAAAAAGCGCTCGAACAATAAATTGTATTCAAGCGGGTCTAAGTCGGTAATACCCAAACTGTAGGCCACCACCGAGCCAGCCCCTGAGCCACGGCCCGGCCCTACCGGCACGCCATTGTGCTTTGCCCATTGAATAAAGTCCGCCACAATCAAAAAGTAGCCTTCAAAACCCATCTGATTGATGACTTTAGTTTCAAATTCAAGCCTAGCGTCATAATTTGGCTGTTTGGCAAGGCGCACTTCTTCATTCGGGTACAGTACTTCCAGTCGCTTGTTTAAACCCTTTTTCGCCTCCAGAATTAAAAACTCATCCAGACTTTCGTTATTTGGCGTTGGAAAATTAGGTAAATAATTTTTGCCTAATGTAAGCGTTAAATTACAGCGTTTTGCAATTTCCACACTATTGGCGAGCGCTTCAGGCATATCGGCAAATAAAGCAGCCATATGCGCCTGCGTTTTAAAATATTGTTCCGTTGTAAAATGCTTAGGCCGACGTGTATCGGCCAGCACATAGCCTTCTGAAATACAAGTGCGCGCTTCGTGTGCACGAAAATCATC
>JAKPIR010000119.1 GCA_029549705.1 Pseudomonadota bacterium
AGGCTTCCAGAGCATTATTTTTTTCTCGGGGGGGATTAAACAAAAATCAGCTTATTTGAACTTAGTTAAACAGCGTACTTTGTTTATTTTTTTCAGCCGCCAGTGCGGCAATCAGTCTTTCATGGTCAGCATTTTGAATCAAATCATGCGCGTGTTTGACTGCAATTTCAGCGCTCTCAAAATCACCCTCCGCTAGCGCGTGCATGCCTTGCAAAAGGGCTGCATTGCTGGCCTCTAAGCGTTGTGCTTCTTGCTTACTGCGCCGAACTGCGGGAAAGCGCCGTAAAAAATGCAAAAACCGTAAACAATAATGCATGGCCAAAAAGCCCAGCACCATTAATATCAGCAAAAAATTAAAAGAAAACTGTAAGCGGTAAGGCGGGCGCACAATCAGTACGTAGCCTTCATTGTTGCTGGCAAACCACACCACGCATACCAGTAAGGTAAACATCAGTAGCCACCAAAAAATTTTGCGCCTAATCATGGTCTTCTAGCGTTTGTTTATAACGATTGACCGCGGCGAGGCTCTCATTCAATTGCGGTAATTCTATGTTAATGTCGCTGTTAGAGAGCTCTTTAAGTTTCGCAATAGCTTGTCTGGTTTTTGGGTGTTTGCCGTCGTAATAAAGATTCAGCCAGTCTACCACGGCGGTTAAATCGGCTTTGTATGTGGCTTCGTCGCGCTGTAGCAAGGCGATGCGCGCCGTTAGCAGCCGCAATTTGATGTTTTCACGCAAATAGCGGGCATTATCCGCCGGCAGTAAAGGCGGCTCAGGTTTATCAATGCGCTCAACGGTGACAAGGTTTTTAATATCGCGCCAAATGGGCAGCACCACTTTTTCAACGGCATTCAGGTCCGTGGGCTGGGGCGCTTCAAGTTCGGCAAGGCTTGCGTTGAGGGTAGGCTGGCGTTCGCTGATTAACGGCAGTATAGCACTTAGCTGGCTTAAGCCCTCCAATTGCAAACTGATATTGCTCACGTCCACTTGTGGCAATTTTCGCAGATTTTCAATTTCAAGCGCCAGTGTTTGACGTAATTGTGAAGCGCGCGGCAAGGCGAGCGGCTGCAAACGTTTATCGGCGGCTTCAAGTGCCAAAAGCGCGGCTTTAATATTGCCTGCCAGTTGTAATTGTTGGTTGGCCATCGTGAGCAACTGTTCCACTTCGGCCACAGCGGAGGCCTCACGATTTTCTGCCAGTTGGTTGTAGAGGGTTTGCAACACCTCTTGCTGATCACGCGATTCAGCGATTTTTTCCTCCAGCAAAACCGTGCGGGCATTGGCTTGAGTACTGCGCTCTTCGGCCTGTTTGGCTAATGCCAGACTTTGCTGGTTAAGTGCTTGGTAATCTTCTAGTCGCTGGCTTAAAGTCTTTTCTACGGCACTGAATTTTTGTTGCGTGGCAATCCACTGCCAGCCGAGCGTCAGCAAGGCGATAATGACCAAAATGAGCGCAGTGTTGGATAACAACGACGGCCGACGTCTATCTGCTAGATTGTCTTGATGTTCATTTACCATGAGGTTTCACCAACTGCACCAATTGTTGAATAATCGCATCGTCCCCTGGCGCATTTGCAACCAGCACTTTTAAACCAAATTGTAGCGGCAACTCGGCTATTCTAGCGTGATTCACACAAAGGGTCACGTGACGTAGCCACTCTGATTTGCCAGCTAAATCAAGCAGGTTGCGCATTGCTTCACTGCTGGTGACCACCATGGCATCTAGCTTTTGGTGTTGCCATAAGTGATGGAGCAAATCGGCATTGCTTTGTGGATTAACCCGACGGTAGCTTTCAGCAAAAATAACATGGCCACCACGTGCTTTAAGGGTATCTGCCAACAGTTCTCGTCCACCAACACCTCTAAAAATAAGCACGGTTTGGTTAGCCACATCATGCATTTCACCAAGAGCGAGCAAAGTTTCACTATCAAAACGCGTATGCGGCGTCAGTACCTGATGTACACCAAAGCGTGCCAGCTCTTTGGCCGTTTGATGGCCAATGGCCGCAAACTTAACACCTTCTGGCACATTGCCATATTTGGCGAGTACGCGGTGCATGGCGCTATCTACCGCGTTGGTACTAATAAAAATTGCCCAGTCAGCATGTTCAAGCGCTGTAATGGCCTGATCAAAAGCGCGATAATCATCCAAAGGCGAAATGGCAAGCAATGGAAAAGCGGTTGCAAACCCGCCATGGTGTCGTATCGCTTCACAGAGGCTCTCAGCTTGACCAAGCGGTCTGGTAACCACCACATGTAAGCCAGCTAATGCCAGAGTTGTCATTTTTATAGAAAATAGATTTGGTTACTTGTGGCCATCTAATGCGGCTAGAATTTCACCCGCGCCACTGGCTAACAGCTGATTCGCTAATTGCTGGCCTAACGCCTCAGCCTGACTTCGATGACCCGCTGCTTTTTCAATCAACATTTGTTTGCCATCCACACTGGCTACAAAGCCCGTGATTTCAATTGTATCTGCATGACAAGTGGCATAAGCACCAAGCGGAACAGTACAACTGCCTGCCAAAGCGCGGCTCATCGCACGTTCTGCTTTAACACATACTTCTGTATCCGCATGATTGAGTGGTGCAAGGATAGCTAATAAATCCATTCTGGCCGCGTTAATTTCAATGCCCAAAGCTCCTTGACCAACCGCAGGAATGCTGAGTTCAGGTGGAATCACACTACGAATGCGTGCCTGTAAGCCCAAACGAATAAGCCCGGCGGCAGCTAAAATAATGGCCGCATATTGGCCTTCATCGAGCTTACGCAAACGCGTTTGCAAATTGCCGCGTAGCGACTCAATTTTTAAGTCTGGAAAGCGCGCCTGCAGCTGGCTTTGCCTGCGCAAGCTCGAGGTGCCCACGATGCTGCCCGCCGGCAATGCTTCAAGGCTGGAAAAATCATTTGATACAAACGCATCACGCGGGTCTTCACGCTCACCAGTGGCTGCCATCAAAAAGCCTTCAGGCAGATTCATCGGAACATCTTTCATGCTATGCACAGCTAAATCTGCACGCCCGTCTGCAAGCGCGGTCTCTAATTCTTTTACAAAAAGACCTTTCCCCCCCACGCGAGCAAGTGGCGTATCTAAAATTTGATCGCCCGTTGTGGTCATGCCTAAAATTTCAACAACGGTTTCGGGGTATAGTGCCTGTAAGCGGCTTTGAATATGCAGTGCCTGCCACATGGCAAGCGGACTTTCACGTGAGGCAATCACGAGTTTGCCGAGTGGTCGGTTGGTTTTAGTCGTCATGAAGAAAAGTTTTTATTAGCGATAATGCGGCATTTTAGCACAACCCTCAGTCGTCAATTGGTACGAATAAGGTGTTGTTGGCGACGGCTTACCGTTACCGTATCTGGAATGTTTTTGAGTAGCGCAACCCATTGTTTTTCGCTACTGAGAAGGCCCTCTGCATCGTGGCTTACATGGCGTTTTTCATAGCCTAAAATAAAAGCCTGAGCGACCAAGCAATTTCGATGTAATCGAATAAAAATTTTACCGAACTCTTGTTCCAGATGATTGAGGGACTCTTCAAGCAAGTATTCTTTTTCGGCAGTTCTGACGGTGATGTATTTTAATTCAGCACGAAAATAAATAACTTCAGTCACAGGAATAAGTAAAATACGCCCGCGTTCGCTGATGCTTAAATGGGTTCTTTGCGGGCTTAGAGGCGCCAATGCCTCAAGCTGTTGAGGCATTAATGCCCGTGCTTTTTGAATGGCGCTTTGCAGGCGCTCAAGGCGTATGGGTTTTAGCAAATAATCGACCGCATTGAGGTCGAAAGCCTGCAAAGCATAAGCATCATAAGCGGTTGTAAAAATGACTGCTGGCGGCTTGGCCAGTTTTTGAAGATGCTGTGCGGTTTCGATGCCATCCATGATGGGCATCCGAATATCTAATAGCACAATATCGGGTAAATTTTCATTGGCAAAATTCAGTGCTTCCTGACCATTTTTAGCGTCTGCGACAATATTGATTTCATGGATGTCACTAAGCAGTTCCCGCAGGCGCTTTCGGGCTGGTGCTTCATCATCGACTATTAACAGTTTTATCATCGCAGTCATACCTCTTTGTACGGCAATGTAATATGTACATGATATTCTCCATTGGATTGCGCACTCTTCAATGAGGCTTCCAAGTCAAAATGCAACGTCAGACGCTCTTTAATGTTTTTTAATGCCATTTTATTGCCAATGTGGCGCAAGCTGGTTTCATTATAGGGGTTGCTCAATACTAAATGAATCTCTTTGCGGCTTGTGTAAATTTGAATGGTGATAGTGCCACCTTTTTCTAGCGGTTCTATGCCATGGTAAACCGCATTCTCTATCAGCGGCTGCAATATTAAAGGTGGAATCATGGCATCTGGCGGCATATTGTCAATTTTCCATTGCACATTAAGGCGCTCATCAAGACGCAATTTTTCCAGTGCTAAATATTGTCGGCATAGGGCTATTTCTTGGCCCAATGGCACGAGGTCGCGGTTATCTGCCATTAACACGCGAAACAAATCGGCCATATCTTCCAGTGCAGTTTCAGCTTGTTTGGGCTGCGTACGAATCAGCGACAACACCGCGTTGATACAATTAAATAAAAAATGCGGTCTGATGCGCGCTTGCAAGGCTTGTAATCTTGCCTCTATGACCGCGGGTGAATAAGCATGCTGATGCAGATAAAAATAGTAAAGACAAATTGCTGTGATGATAGAAGCAAAAAACAGCAACCTTAGCCGAGAGGGTAAGTTAGTATAAATCAGCAGATGTGAAATCAAATCATAAAAGCCGCTACACACAAGTAAAACGATGAGAAAAATGCCTAACATGCCTTGCCAATAGCGCAATTTGGCGAGTAACGAATAGCTACCATACAGAATTAAAAGGCAAAGTAGCAATAATGGCTGTGCGACGGATGAAATCGTCGTGATAACGACGTAAAAACCTTGAAAATGGTCGCTTTGAACGATTGCTGTCAGTGTTATTACCGCATTGACGATGATGAGTATCCGTAAATTAACGCCTAAATTGTGTAAATTTGGCAGACGGCTGGATTTTCTCATAGCACAGAATATAAGCTGTATTGACGGTTCTTAATTCTAAGATGGGCGTGTAATTTTTTATTGGCGCTTTTTTTTAAACCTGCCAAACACATCGCCGAAATTGAATGGCAAATTTGCGATTTTAATAAGAGTGGCATCGAAGCTTTTACGTTTTGCATTATACTTATCATAATAGATTAATTCTAAACGAGAAAGTTAAAGTGACACAAAAGTTAAGCGCATTGAATAAAAAAGATACAAGCTGGTCGGGTCGTTTTAATGAGCCTGTGGCTGAATTGGTAAAAAAATACACAGCCTCCGTGGGCTTTGACTATCGACTGGCCATCTATGATATTCAGGGGTCGATTGCCCATGCCCAAATGTTAAGTGAGCAGTGCATCATTTCACATGAAGATTGCACGGCAATTGAAGCAGGTTTGTTAGACATCAAAGAAGAAATCAATGCCGGTAAATTTGACTGGCAACTGAATTTAGAAGATGTGCATCTTAATATAGAAAAACGCCTGACGGATAAAATAGGCGACGCGGGTAAGCGCTTACACACAGGCAGAAGCAGAAATGACCAAGTGGCAACCGATGTGCGTCTGTGGCTGCGGGATGTGACTTTGCAAGTCATCGAAGGCTTATCGCGCTTACAAGCAAGTTTATTAGATTTGGCAGAAGCGCACTTTGACACAGTCATGCCCGGGTTTACGCATTTGCAGGTAGCCCAGCCAATTACGTTCGGGCATCATCTAATGGCCTATGTTGAAATGCTTAAACGTGATGTTGCACGTTTTCAGGACTGTTATAAGCGCATCAATCGTTTGCCTTTGGGCGCGGCAGCTTTGGCAGGGACAAGCTATCCTATCAATCGAGAGCGTGTAGCAGAAAAATTGGGTTTTGATGGTGTTTGTGAAAACTCACTCGACGCAGTTTCCGACCGTGATTTTGCCATTGAATTTACATTTGCCTCTTCAATGGTCATGATGCATTTATCTCGGTTCTCAGAAGAGCTAATATTATGGAGTTCGCCACGTTTTGCGTTTATCGACATTGCGGACAGGTTTTGCACGGGTTCATCAATCATGCCGCAAAAGAAGAACCCCGATGTGCCAGAGCTGGTTCGCGGTAAAACAGGCCGTGTTTACGGCCACTTAACCGCCTTGCTGACCTTGATGAAAGCCCAGCCCTTGGCCTACAACAAAGATAATCAAGAAGACAAAGAGCCTTTATTTGATACAGCAGATACTTTGTTAGTCACACTTGAAATTTATGCTGACATGCTACGCCTTCCGGTGATTGAGAATGGTGTAGTTATCAAAGCTGGCTTTACGGTAAACAAAGAAAATATGCGCCAAGCTGCAAGCGAGGGCTTTGCAACAGCCACTGATTTAGCGGATTATCTCACCAAAAAAGGAATGCCTTTTAGAGATGCGCATGAAGCTGTTGCCTTGGCTGTGCGCTATGCGGTTGATCAGCGTTTGGAATTAAGCAACTTACCATTGGCAACCTTACAGCAGTTTGCACCAGAAATTGCTGAAGATGTCTTTTCGGTTTTGACGCTCGAAGGCTCACTGAATAGCCGCAATCATATTGGCGGCACCGCACCTTCCCAAGTGAAGGCGGCCATCGCTCGCGCAAGGAAGTAGATCAAGCCCAAACGGGTCATTGATAGTTTCATTGTAAACAATACAATTAATCACATTATAAATATAGTCTTTGCTTGAGCTTTTGTTCTCGAGCAAAAAGTTAAAGTGATTAAGCTGGTTTAATGAAACTCAATACCCATTTACTTCGTATCAATATTATTATTTTTTTAGCTAGCCTAGTATTTTCAATCTATGCTTCCGCTGAAGAATTTTTGTATGAAGATGGCTACTCAAACACCACAGAATATACCCCTGAAAGTACTTCTACACCTTGGTCATTGTTAGCGGGTGAGAGTTTAAGCGACCTTGCACGACTACTTTACCCAAACAGTAAACAGATGCAACAGAGATTTATTGCAAAGTCTCTAGAATTAAGTCGTCACATTCAGCCAGATTTAAATCCATCGGAACGCGCGCATCAGCTGACGGTCATTATTATTCCTAATATTAAATTTTTAGGAACAGGCAGTACGAAATCCAAAGGCAATCGTTCTAATCTAGTTGCTAAGCAGTCAAAGGATCACTTCAGCCAAGAGACGCTAGTGCCTAACGCAACGCAGCAAAAGGCTTTTGATTATTTACTGATTAGAAATACTTCTTTGAAAGAAGAGTTGATTAAGCTAAATGCTAAACTACTAACATTATTAGAGTCTTTCGCAAGTTTAAAGATAGAGCTAATGCGCCTATTAGCGCAAGTGGAAATTCAGTCAGCACATGTATCTTCTTCAGCTTCTACAGGTGAATCATCGATTGAATCAGCGGCATGGGGTCATCCAGCAAGCCCGGTAATCAATGCTAGTCCTAAAGCCGCCAAGTACTTACTACAGCCAATTCTGACGGTACTTTTTGTCTTAAGCTTGTTCCTAGCGCTAGCATTTTTTAATCAGCAACAAAAAAATTTCTTAAATCCCCGCAATGTATATTTAAGAGCAAAGCGCAGTTATGGTAATATCAGAGGTGAGTTATTTAACGACAATAGTTTCTTAAAAACAAAACGATCGCCTACTATTTTTGCTTCGGATTTTCCACTGGAACCTGTGGCAAAGAGCGAGTATTCCGGCTCAATGATAGTGACGGATTTAAGTGACGTAGGTATACCGCATTTTGAAGATGACGCTGCTCAAGCACTTGAGCAAGCAAAAATCTTTTTGGCGATACAACGTGAGGATGAGGCAATAAAATTGCTAAAAGCACAAATTTCAGCTGCGCCTAAGGCAACCTTACAGCATTGGCTTTTGCTCATGGATATTTATCGTAAAACCAATCAAAAAGCCGAATTTATGCAGTATGCAAAACTACTTCATGAAAATTTCAATGTTGTCATGCCTAGTTGGGACAGTACGACATTACCCTCAGCGATTAACAGTAGCTTAGAAGCTTTTACACACATTTCAGCAAAAATGACCCAATTGTGGGCGAATTGTGAGAAAGAAGCACAAAGAATATCCCAAACCAAAAGCTACCTAGACGAGTTACTGCTTGATAATAGAAATAATGAACGGTCTGGGTTCAGCTTTGAAGTTTTTAAAGAAATAATATTATTGAGAAACATGCTTGATGTAAGAGAGAAATTAGAGTTTGTTGATTAGGGCGTACCAAAAAACGAACGAACTTTAGTTTGTCATAAATAAAGTAAGTAGTTCATTTAAAAAGCGCTGTCCCAAAAGTGTGGGTTTTATATAGCCGTTTTTTATCTCAAGTAAATTTTTGTTTTGTGCCTGAGAAATGCTACTTTCTAACGTATTAATGTGTAGGCCTGTCCGCATCTGAAATAGGTTTACCGGAACGCCATCCGTTAAACGCAGCGCATTCATCATAAATTCGAATCCTAGTTCGCAATCAGATATATTCCAAACGCTCTCTGTAGCTTTTCCTTGTAGCGCTTGCTCCATGTAAGCTTTTGGATGTTTGGAGCGAGTTTCTCGCGTAATTTTGTCGTGATAACTTAATTTGCTATGCGCCCCCGCCCCAATGCCTAAATAATCTCCAAACTGCCAGTAATTCAAGTTGTGCCTTGCTTGTTTACTGGGTTTAGAAAATGCGGAAGTTTCGTAATGTTCGTAACCGTGTTTTGCCAATAAATTTTCTATCTCTATTTGCATTTCAGCGCAGATGTCGTCGTCAGGTAACTTGGGAGGCGAGTGGTAGAAAGGCGTGTTGGGTTCTAATGTCAGATGGTAAAAAGATAGATGATCTGCATTGAGTGCAATCGCTTGTTTGGCATCTTCGAGAGCATGCTGCATAGTTTGATTCGGCAATCCGTACATCACATCAAAATTTACACGCTCAAAGGTAGTGAGTGCTAACTCTGCTGCTTGAATTGCCTGCTTTTCTGTGTGAATGCGCCCTAAAGCGTTAAGGTGGCTAGCATTAAAACTTTGAATGCCCAATGACAATCGGTTCACACCCGCTTGTTTGTAACCAATAAAATTGGCTGAATCTACGGTGCCAGGATTGGCTTCAAGCGTAATTTCGGCATCGTATTCCAGCGGTGTGAGTGCACGTACCTGACTTAATATCTTATCTATAGATGCTGGCTTAAATAAGCTTGGCGTACCCCCGCCAAAAAACACACTTTTAATTTTTCTGCCCCAGACCTTAGGTGTCGCTTGCTCTAAATCCGCAATCAGTGCATCCACATAAGTACTTTCGGGAATCTCGCCATGCTGATGACGACTTTCATGCGAATTAAAATCACAATACGGGCACTTTTGAACGCACCAGGGAATATGAATGTACAGTGATAGTGGCGGTGAATCGGTGAGCCCTGAAATGGTTTGCTTACCTACTAGCGGAATGATGCTTTGACGCGTTTGGTTAAACGAGGTATCCGCTTTGATTTCTATCAATTTTTTTATAGTAGGTTACCTTTTGTATGGGTTAACTAGCGACTCTACGAGTTGATGCAGTGCTTCGCGCATTTGCTGTTCTGAGACCTCCATCAGCAATCCATCCTCTAATGCGTCTTGGGCTATTTGCTTAATCTCGTCAAAATTTTCTGTCATCACTTTAACTTTTTCGGTGCACGAAACAACACTGCCGTCATCACGGAGCCACTTTGGCCAAATAGAGTGATTGGACTTAGTCATGACTTAGCCTCTCAAGCTTTTGTAATAATTTTGCCATGGCGTGACCGCGGTGGCTGATACGGCTTTTGATTTCTAGTGGTAGTTCGGCAACCGTTTTACCTGTTTTTGCGTCCAAAAATAGCGGATCATAACCAAAGCCATCTGTGCCTCGATATTCATAGAGAATTTCACCATACCATTGACCTTCAGCAATAATAGGTTCAGGGTCATGCTCATGACGCACTAATACCATAACACAGTAAAAGTGCGCATGCCGATTGCTCTCAGTGCCCAGCACTTTGAGCAGTTTTTGGTTATTACGTTCGTCCGATTTTGGCTCCCCTGCATATCTAGCTGAAATCACACCAGGTGCCCCTAGTAGCGCATTAACACATAAACCTGAGTCATCAGCCAATGCGGGTAAGCCTGTATGTTTACTGGCATGACGTGCTTTGGTAAGCGCATTTTCTATAAACGTGCAGAATGGCTCTTCACACTCCGGCACGTTTAGCGCTGACTGCGGAATAATTTCTATTTCAAGCCCACCAAGAATATGCTGAATTTCTCGTAGCTTGCCAAGATTCCCCGTTGCGATAACCAGCTTTTTAAACACTTAGAGCCTCTTGTTGCTTCATCATGAGTTGCCCAATACCGTGTGCAGCTAAATCGAGCATAGCATTCATTGCAGTACGGTCAAACGGTTCGCCTTCCGCCGTTCCTTGTATCTCCACAAAGCCGCCATCTGCAGTCATCACCACATTCATATCCGTATCACAGTCAGAATCTTCAATATAATCCAAATCAAGTACAGGTTGACCTTTGTAAACACCAACTGAAATAGCCGCTACCGCCTGTTTTAGCGGGCTATTTTGTAGCTTACCCGTTTTAATTAGGTGGTTAACTGCATCAGCCAAAGCAACATAAGCGCCAGTGATACTGGCTGTTCTCGTGCCGCCATCTGCTTGAATCACATCGCAATCTATTTGTATGCTACGTTCACCTAATTTTTCTAAATCAATAATTGCCCGTAACGAGCGGCCAATTAAACGCTGAATTTCTTGTGTACGGCCAGACTGTTTACCTTTTGCCGCCTCTCTATCCATACGGCTACCCGTCGAGCGAGGTAGCATGCCATATTCTGCGGTCACCCAGCCCTGGCCCTTACCTTTTAAAAAGCCCGGCACTTTTTCATCTACACTGGCAGTGCAGAGCACGTGCGTGTCACCAAATTTGATTAGAACAGAACCTTCAGCGTGCTTGGTATATTTGCGAATGATTTCAATATTACGTAATTGATTGCTGGCACGGGCACTTGGCCGATGGTTTTCTACATTGCTTGGTTTAGCCTGCATGATTGAATCCTGATTATGATTAAAAAGCCACTTGGCTTAGCTACGTCTTAGCTTGACGTTATTTATCTTGTGAGGTCAGCTTGTTTTTTTGAAGCGCCCGTTGTATTTCATTGATGGTATTTTCAATGTCGTCATCTGAAAAATCATCAGTAAAAGTATCGTCACTACCTAAAATGTTACGTTTAACTGGGTTCATGATGGTAGTAGTGGCACCCATTGCCATTGTAATCGTGGATACGGCAAATGGGTCGCTGAGTTTATCGCCCCACTGTAGACCAATAGCACTCATATTGTCACCTTGCTCTTGGCTAACTAGTTCTGCTTTATTCAGTAGTGCGGTAACATTATCAGTAATAGAAGGACCATATAGCATGACTTTGATTTCATCATCGGTTAATGCACCCCAAACGCCATCTGTGCAAAGCAAAATGGTATCACCTTCAGCCAACTCTTGACGATCCGAGAGGTCGATTTTAGGTGGCGTATCACCCCCTAGGCAACTATATACTTTGTGGCGATATGGATGCGTGGTCATTTCACTTTTATTAATGATTCCTTTGTTATAGAGCGACTGAACAACAGAGTGATCTTCCGTACGATAGAGTAAGTGATTGTTACGAAAATGGTACAGTCTGGAGTCCCCCACATGGGCGCAATAGAGCATACCGCGCTGTACGATGGCTGCCACAATGGTCGTGCGGGGTGATTCAAGCATCTCACGTTCTTGCGTGAGTTGGTCGATCATGTCGTGAATTTGCTGGATGTGGTCAATTAAAAACTTAGCGGGGCTAGAAAGTGTAGGCACGGCCAAACGCTGAAAAGCTTCAGTCATGGTGGTGACCGCTAATTGCGCAGCCATTTCACCGTGCCGGTGCCCACCCATGCCGTCAGCTACCACAAGTAGCAAGGCATCTTTGCTGTAAGAATAGGCCAGTCTGTCTTGGTTGTACTGGCGAGGCCCTTGCAGGCTATTTTGAAAAATAGTAAATTTCATTGAGATTTTTTGATGTTAATAGGGGTATTGAGTACGTCAGAAACCGGACTCTTCAGCACTTCAACAATTTTATCAAATCGACTTTTTTTCTTAGGTGTGGGCATGGATTTGAGTAGTGATTTTTGCAAAGAAAACACACTTTGCGGCCGCTTTAAATAATCTAGGCTCAAGCACTGATCAATGATTTCTAGTAGACTCTGTGAGTAATTTGACAACCCCAGTTTTACCGCGGGAACAAGCAGGTCGTTTTTTACGCGTAAATTAGCTGCAGCTGGCGAGGTGCGCGTCAAACAGGAATACATGGTGGCGCCAATGCTGTAGATATCGCTCCATGGCCCTAACAAGTTGCGATCAAAATATTGTTCAGGTGGTGCAAATCCTGGCGTATAGCTGGGCGATGATTTCGCCAGATTTTCGTTAAGTGCTTGTCTGGCAGAACCAAAATCAAGCAATACGGGCGACTCATCTAACCTAATATAAATATTGGCAGGTTTAATATCTAAATGTAATAGCTTTTGCGCATGCACTTCACGCAAACCTTTCGCAAGCTGGCTAAATACCTGCCGAATAAAAATCTCTGAAACTAATTCAGTTTGTCCTAATATGTAATCCTGCAGTGACTTACCTTGCTCATACTGCATGACCATGTATACGGTTTCATTGGCACGAAAAAAATTAATGACGCGCACGATATTTCGATGATCAATTTTTGCTAGCGATAACCCCTCATCAAAAAAGCATTTCAAACCATGCCTAAATAGAGCTGCATCATCTGGGTTGGGCATGACCGTTGCGCCACCGCTTCGCAATGCAATTGAAGTAGGTAAATACTCTTTAATGGCAACAAGATTATTGTCATTATCATGCGCCAAATAGACAAAGCTAAAGCCTCCAGAACTTAAGACTTTATCAATTTTATAATCTTGAAGCTGGTAGCCATTAGGTAAGGCTAAATTTTTAGTTGAAGACACTGAGTTATCGTTTTTAAAAAATGGGTTTGAATAAAATTTTCTTAACGCTAAATTGGGTAATATATTCCATTAAACTTAGAGTACATTCAGCAATATAACGCGTAATTGATTGTAATTAAAGTTATTTGCCATTATTTTGGCATGAAATCATTGCGATTTGATACCATGATGCAAATTTTATTTAATTTTTTTTAGGAATTGATGCATGACTTACAGTATGACGGGCTTTGCGGCACTCGAAAAACCGATTCACAATGCGACATTGTTGCTGGAACTGCGGGCTGTGAATAGCCGTTATTTAGATTTACATTTTAAATTAGATGAAAATTTAAGAGGGTTTGAACCAACGATACGTGAGTTAATCAGTGCGCAATTAAATCGGGGTAAAGTTGAGTGTAAAGTGAATTTAATTCAGCGGCCGCAATTGAATCAGGAAACAGCGCTTGATGGCACAGTGATGCAGCAACTGGCAGCAATGCAATTACAGGCCAAAGCCTACTTTCCATCTAGCCGTGAGCTAAGTATGGCGGATATTCTTCGCTGGCCAGGAGTTGTGCTCACGCAAGGCGTTGACCAGGATTTATTAGTAGAAGAGATTAAACAATTAGTGCAACAGGGTTTACATGACTTAAAAGCCTCACGCGCGCGCGAGGGCGACAAACTTAAAATGTTGATTCTAGATCGCATCCATCAAATGGAAATGTTGGTTGAAAAGGTAAAACCCCTATTGCCAACACTTGCGAAAGAATATCAGACCAAACTTGAAAATAAATTGCAGGAAACTTTAAAAAGCATTGATCCAGAGCGCATAGCGCAAGAACTGGTGTTGTTTACACAGCGTATTGATGTAGACGAAGAGCTCAGTCGGTTAACCGCGCATGTGTCAGAAATCAAGCGTATTTTGAATAGTGACGCACCCGCCGGTAAACGCCTTGATTTTTTAATGCAAGAACTCAACCGTGAAGCCAATACACTGGGCTCAAAATCCGTATCAACGCAAACGTCGCAAGTGTCGATGGAACTCAAGGTCCTCATAGAGCAGATGCGCGAGCAGATACAGAATATTGAGTAATATTTCAGCTAATACATGTGGACCATGTATTCTTTATATGGTCGGAATCTCAGCGCCAACCACACGATTTCTGCCAGACTGCTTGGCGATGTAGAGTGCCGCATCAGCCCTAGGCAAGACAGAATCAATATTCTCACCAGTGAGTCTTTCGGCAACACCAGCACTAAAGGTAATCAGCACGCGTTCATTGTTGTGTAGAAAGAAGTTTTTGGTAAGGTCGCGCTGTATCCCGGTAACCACATTCACAGCATCATTTTGTTTTGAGCCTGGCAGTAGGATGACAAATTCTTCACCACCATAACGTGCCAGCACATCAGTGCTGCGAAGGATGCTTTTAACCACTTTGGCCAGATGTGCGAGTGCCGTATCGCCCGTGGAGTGACCCATGGTATCGTTGATTTTTTTGAAATGATCAATATCGAGCATGGCGAGCGAGATGGGCGTATTGTGGCGGTCGGCACGTTCAAATTCTCGATCAATCGCATCATCCATGCCTCGTCGATTAAGTGCACCGGTTAAAAAGTCTTGGTGTGCAACTTCGCTAATGTAATCGAGCTTGGCGGACAATTCATTGATTTGCTTTTCAGCTTCTTCAACTTTTTTCTGAGTTTCTTCGAAGGCATTGTGTGAATTTTGCGCATCCGCGTTCATTTCACGAATATCCCCCACCAAATTTTGCAAAATGGTATTCAGTTGCGTAATGTCTTCGGTTTCTGAAATTTGCGCTTGATACTGATTGATTTTGGCTTGATAAGTGCCAGTGCTTCTTGAAATATCTGCCAAACCGCTAACAAAGCTGCTCATCATGCCCTTGAGCGTTTCTTTAGCAGCAACAAGGCCTGGTTTAATGTTTGATTGCTTATAGATGAGTTCTTTTAGGCTGCTTTCAGCATTATAAACGGTGTCAATATCCAGCGGTTTTGAAATAATATCCTGCACAATTGCAATTTGACCATGTAGCCATTTATCTTCTATCGTCAGTTCACCCATGCTGGAAACCAGCAAACGCAGCATTTGTACCAATGACTCCTGCATGCGGTGTTGTGCATCGTTACGCATCTCGGCACGCAAAATGAACGATTTCAGTGTTTCACCTAATGCATTGACCTCTTCAACCGTGTTGGCTGCCTGGGCGAGACGAATGACATTCTCGATTTTATTCGAGGCGGCCGGTATGTCTGAAAATTGGGGTAAAACAACAAGCTTGATAGCTCTTGTGAGTAAGTCTCGCCAAGCTATAGTGAGTGCTTGCTCACTCTCGGTTAATACTACAGCTGCTTGTGCCGGCGAATTTTTTTGAGTTGCCGTGACGGTTTCAATATCTGTTGTTGATTGAGTCTGGCTTCCTGTCGCGCTGCTGGCAGTTGTTGATGGCTGCCCCTCACCCCATGAGGTGATGAGTGCCTGAATTTTCTCACCTAGTTGGCTAGGGTCATTGGCAAAGTTGATAATAACGCGATTGAGCCCCTCTTTTTTACGGCTCAAGGTGATGCCTGTGTGGTTCACATCGAGCTGTTTCAGCAAATGGCGCAAAAGCGAGGGCCAATTCACACCATCGGCCTCATTGGCGCTGGTGGGCATGAGTTTACGTAATTGGTCTTCTAGACTCTCAGCGTCACGCTTTTTAATGAAGGTGGCAATTTTTTGTGAGGTAGCGAGGTACTTGGGCCTGTCTTTACCGAGTTCCGTTAATACCTTTTCTAAAGATTTGCCGAGCACTTCTGCGTTATCAACGGATTTAATCCCAGCAATTTCATCATACACACGGCGATAGTTTTCGGGCGTGGGCGGGCTCTGGCTTTTAGAAAGCTGAATCAGCGTCTGGCGCGCCAGTTCTAGAGGCGTTAATTTTTTATCCATAATTTAACGGTTGCGTTTGCAGTCAATTTGTTGTTTGAATTTTGTGAGGCTACCCATATTAGACGCCATCATACCGAGTTAAGCAACAATTCAATTACTTGATTAAGCGGGTGATATTGGGTTTATTACCGTGTTGGCGGATGATTCAAACGCAAATATACGAGCGTGAAAATGATAAAAAATAAACCGATTGCATATAAAAATACAAAATAAATTTGCACAAATTGTGAGGATTTTAAATACAAACCTTTTTTGATGCTCTGTACCAGTGCTTGGCATCACCATTCTCGCTAAGTGCTAAAGCACTAAGTCGAATGCGAAAGCCTTTATTTATAAGGCTTGCAGAGCATCAATTTTTTCTCGGGAGAAATGTGTAATGAAGTGTGGTTTTTTTAAGCGCCTCATTTGCGCTGCGGTGGAAGTTTCGTGCATCAAAAACTTCGGTAAAAATGGTATGATTTTAAAACATAAGAGTGCAAAAGAATTCACGATGACAACAGGCAATTTATTTATCATAACAGCGGCATCCGGTGCGGGTAAAACCAGCCTGATTAAGGCGCTACTAGCAAAAGATTCCCAATTAAAATTGTCTATTTCGCATACCACGCGCAAGCCTAGAGCCAGTGAAATAGACGGAGTAGATTATCATTTTGTTGATGATGCAACGTTTTTAAGCATGCTGGGTGAAGCGCAGTTTTTAGAAAGCGCACAAGTGCATGATGCACGTTACGGCACATCGCAGGCGGCGGTGGAAGGGCCACTAAAAGCAGGTTATGACTTAGTGCTAGAAATCGACTGGCAAGGTGCAGAGCAAGTCCGCCGTTTGTATCCGCAAGCAACGAGCATTTTTATTTTGCCGCCTTCAATCGAGGCGCTAGAACGCAGGCTGACCGGGCGCGCGCAAGATAGTTCCGAGGTCATTGCTAAACGGTTGGCTGCCGCCCGCGAGGAAATGCGGCATGTAAGTGCGTTTGATTATGTTACAATCAACGATGATTTTGACGTAGCACTTCAAGACATTAGCGCAATTATTCGCGCACAACGGCTTAGGGGCATTGCACAGTTGCAGCGTTACGCTAGCCTGATTCAATCACTGACATAGCACATTCAAAATTATTTAATTATTCATTAGGAAACACCATGGCACGTATTACAGTAGATGATTGCTTAGACCAAATTCCAAACCGTTTTCAGTTAACGTTAGTGGCCGCTTACCGTGCGCGTCAATTACATAATGGGGCTGAGCCACTCATCAACACACAAGGCTTGCGCGATAAAACTACGGTTATTGCATTGCGTGAAATCGCCGCTGGTAAAGTAGGCGTCGAGATTTTACTGCCGCGCTAATTGTTAAACGCGCGGTGAACATGTTATGCCCAGAACCGCAAAACATTCTCAGGCGGATTCATCCAAAGCAGATTTAGAAAAATCAGCTTTAGCCATACTTTCACAAGCGCCTTTGCTGCCAGCTGACAGCGAAGATTCAGCACTCAGCTTACTCCTTAAACAATACCTCAAGCCTCAGGACGTGGCCCTAGTCCGCGAGGCTTATCGCTTTGCATTTGCCGCGCATGATGGCGTGGTGCGTAAAACGGGCGAGCCCTACATCACGCATCCTGTGTCTGTAGCTTGTATTTTGGCCGATTTGCACATGGATGTGCCGACTATTCTTGCGGCATTGCTACATGATGTGGTGGAAGATACCGCAATTACAGCTCAGGAAATTAAAGAAAAATTCGGCGCACAGGTTGCTGAATTAGTCGATGGGGTGACTAAACTCGATAAAATTGAATTTCAAAGTGCGAGTCAGGCACAGGCCGAAAACTTTAGAAAAATGTTGCTGGCCATGAGCCAGGATGTGCGGGTGATTTTAGTAAAACTGGCTGACAGACTGCATAACATGCAAACACTCACCGCCATGAAACCTGAATCGCGTAAGCGCATTGCCAAAGAAACCTTAGAAATTTATGCGCCCATTGCTAATCGTCTTGGTTTAAATTTAATCTATCAAGAGCTTGAAGATTTAAGCTTTAAAGCGCTTTATCCTATGCGCTATCGTGTGCTAACGCAGGTGATTAAAGCCGCGCGCGGCAATCGCAAAGAAGTGATTAGCAAAATTCTGGAAAGCATACAAAATAAACTCAAAGAAGCTGGCATTGAAGCTGAAGTTACTGGCCGAGAAAAACATCTGTATAGCATCTATAAAAAGATGGCGGGTAAAACCAATTCATTTTCGCAAATTTATGATATTTACGGTTTTCGCGTGGTGGTGAAAGATTTACCAACCTGCTATTTAACACTGGGTGCACTGCACGGGCTTTTCAAGCCGATTCCGGGTAAGTTCAAGGACTATATCGCCATTCCCAAAGCCAATGGCTACCAGTCATTACATACAACGTTATTTGGCCCGTTTGGTACGCCGATTGAAGTGCAAATTCGTAGCATTGACATGCATAATGTGGCTAACGCAGGCGTAGCGGCGCATTGGTTATATAAGTCGAGTGATGCGGAGCTCACCGCACTGCAACAGCAAACGCATCAATGGCTGCAGCGGCTGTTGGAAATTCAAACGGAAAGCGTTGATTCTCTGGAGTTCTTAGAGCATATCAAGGTTGATCTTTTTCCTGATGAAGTTTATGTATTTACGCCCAAAGGTAATATTTTGGCCCTGCCACGTGGCTCAACGGCAGTAGACTTTGCTTATGCCGTGCATACCGATGTGGGCAATAGTTGTGTGGCCGTTAAAATCAATCAAGAATTGGCACCGCTACGTACAGAGTTAAAAAATGGCGATCATGTGGAAATTATCACTGCGGCACTATCTAAACCGAATGCGGCTTGGCTAAATTACGTCAAAACAGGCAAAGCGCGTTCCCATATTCGGCATTATCTTAAAACCATGCAGTCGGAAGAGTCGACCCACATTGGCGAACGCATGTTGAATCAAGCCTTGCGCGCCATGCATGTGGAGCCTTCAGCCGTAAAAGAAAAACAATGGGATAAGCTCATTCGCGATTACAGTGTAAAAAATAAACAAGAAATTCTGACTGACATTGGCTTAGGCAAGCGGCAGAGTGTGATGGTGGCGCATCAACTATTGGCCATTGATGAAAAACAGTCTGCGGACGCCACTGAAGGAGTGGTGAGCAAGCTTTTTGGTAGAATATTCGGCAAAAGTAATAAAAAGCCGCTTAATACCATTACCATTCGCGGTTCTGAGGGCATGAGCGTGCAGTTTGCCGCGTGCTGCCGGCCTATTCCCGGTGACCCGATTCTTGGTTTTATCAATAAAGACAAAGGCTTAATTATTCATACGCATGATTGCCCCGCCATCAGAAAATTTAGCTTGGACCCGGAAAAGTGGCTGGATGTTGAGTGGGATTCAGACAGCAAGCGTTTGTTTAAAGTAAATCTGAAGCTCGTTGCAGAGAATAAACCCGGCATGCTGGCGATGATTGCCGCCATTATTGCCGAGGCTGGCTCAAATATTGATAATGTGAGCATGGAGGAATCTGACAACAGCGTATATACGGGGCTTAACTTTACCGTGCAAGTGCGCGACCGCGTGCATCTGGCAGAGCTCATGCGCGCCTTACGCAAAGTACCCAATGTGGTTCGTATCAACCGCGCCAAAGGCAATTCAACGGCAAATGGCACACAGCAGGTTTCACAATAAACGCCAGCTGAGCCACGTACAGTAATGCATTAACCGGCGATTACTGTTTATATGACAGCTCTTTCAACGCTCAAATCGTTCAGCAAACCACTGCTGGCTAGTTTAAATAAGCTTGGTATCAGCCATTTGCAAGCATTGTTATTGCATTTGCCGCTACGCTACATTGACGAAACCCATATCACCGCAGTGAGAGACTTGCGTATTGGTGAGGCTTCATTAGTTGAGGGTATCATCGTGCATGCGGAAGTGGCATATAAACCCCGCAAAGCCTTGATAGCCCGATTAGAAGACGCAAGCGGGCAACTTACGCTGCGTTTTTTACATTTTTATCCCAGCCAGATTGCAGCATTAAAAGAGGGGAACCGCATACGTGCTTATGGCGAGGTGCGCCATGGCTATTTTGGCTATGAAATGGTGCATCCTACCTGTAAAGCCGCGAGTGAAAAAACAGTAGTAGCCGATACACTAACCCCAGTTTATCCCACCGTGGCGGGTTTAACTCAAGCGAGCTTACGTAAGGCTATCCATCTAGCCTTTACGCACGATACCTTGCAAGAAACCCTGCCAGCCAGCGTGTATGAGACCTTTCATTTTCCTAGTTTTGCGGCAAGTTTAAAGATGTTGCATCAACCACCGGCCGATGCCGATTTGCAGCGTTTAGAAAATAAATCTACCCCGGCATGGCGGCGACTCGCGTTTGATGAGCTGCTCGCACAACAACTTTCCATGCGTAAACACTACGCGCGCCGCCGAAGTGTGAATGCGCCGGCTTTTGCGCCCTCGAAAAAAATGGTTTCTGCCCTATTAAAAAGTTTGCCCTTTGCGCTTACGCAAGCCCAACAAAAAGTGGCGATTGAAATTGAGCGCGATTTAACCGAGCCTCATCCGATGCAGCGTTTGTTGCAAGGGGATGTCGGCAGTGGTAAAACCATAGTGGCCTGCATGGCGGCATTGCAGGCCATCGAAAATGGCTGGCAAGTGGCGCTGATGGCGCCGACTGAAATTTTAGCCGAGCAGCATTACCAAAAAATGCTGGGCTGGCTCACACCACTCAATATTTCTATCGCTTGGCTTACAGGCAGCCAAAGCAAAAAGGAGCGAGAAGCCTCCCTGCAATCCATAGCGGCCGGTAGCGCGCAGTTTGTAGTGGGAACGCATGCGTTGTTTCAAGAGACCGTACAGTTTAAAAAATTAGGCTTAGCGATTATTGATGAGCAGCACCGCTTTGGTGTGCAGCAACGGTTAGCCCTACGCAAAAAAGGCGAACCAGAGCCGCACCAGTTGATGATGTCCGCTACACCGATTCCCCGCACACTTTCCATGAGTTATTACGCCGATTTAGATGTTTCGGTGATTGACGAATTGCCGCCCGGCCGCACACCAATTGTCACTAAACTGGTTTCAGATGCGCGTCGTGACGAGATTTTGCAACGTGTACGTGAGGCATGTCTGGCGGGCAGCCAGGCCTATTGGGTGTGTCCGCTAATTGAAGAATCTGAAGCACTGCAACTTGCAACTGCCAATGACACCTATGCGCTAATGCAACAAGCATTCCCCGAGTTAAACATAGGTTTAATCCATGGCCGCATGAAACCCGCCGAAAAACAAGCGGTGATGGCGCAATTTAGTACAAACAGCTTGCAATTGTTGGTGGCCACCACGGTGATAGAAGTCGGCGTAGATGTGCCCAATGCCAGTTTAATGGTCATAGAGCACGCTGAACGCGCTGGCTTGAGCCAACTGCATCAATTACGAGGTCGTGTCGGCCGAGGTGCAGCAAAGAGCACCTGCATTTTGCTCTACCAAAATAAACTTTCTGAAACGGCGCGGGCACGCTTAAAAGTGATATACGAAAGTAATGATGGTTTTGCTATTGCTCAGGCTGATTTGAATTTACGTGGGCCTGGTGAGTATTTAGGCACGCGCCAAAGCGGCGTGCCGATGCTCAAAATTGCTGATTTGAATCGTGACGAAAATCTGTTAAATATCGCTAAAAATATGGCAGATAGTTTAATTCAACAACATCCGCAAGCCGTAGAAGCGCATTTGGCGAGGTGGATGGGTAGTGCGGAAGATTTGGTGAAGGTTTAAAAAATGCACGATTTTGAGAATGAATATTTCTTTTTACTACAAGAGTACAAAAATGGTTTAGATAACCCAAACCCCGTGCCTGTGGACCCTCTAAATGAAATTCCGTTTACTCACAAAGCACTTGCTTTGGATTCTAAACCGTTCATGCTTTATGATAATTCACTAGAATATAAAGATGTAGCTGATTTTAAGCCACTTAATAGATTGCCTGAGATACTATTTCACGGTGGTGATTTAATTGTTAAAGAAGAATTAAGAAATGCAATATTGGCACTAGAAATACCAAATCTAGCAATGAATGCCATTAGTTTTATTGACTACAAAAAAAATCAACATGATGGACTTTGGTATTTAGCATTTACTAAATTATTTTATGGTTGGGACAAAATAACACGCTTTAATAAAGCTGCTAAGATTTCTGGCACAAATCCGCTCTATTCTCAGGCTAAAGGATATTCACTAAACTATTTGTTGCTAGCAAAAACACCACTACAAAATCGTCTGTTACTAAAACTGGATGAAGCAGGTGACCACAATGTGATAGCGCATGAAAGTATTGCCTATCTTTTTAAAAAATCAGGTGTAATCGTTTTGCCCGCCAGTGAATATGAGAATTACGATCCCTATAAAAACGACCAAACCTAAGCAAGCGTAGCGTAACTCACCCCAACCCTTAATTTTAACCCCATTATTTTGCATATTTTTACATATAAATGCTGCCAAATTCCGCCCGAGAGATTTTAATGCCTCTGCGAGGCGCATAAATACTGGCTTGGCGGGCAGGTCTAATAAAGGGCGTTGGTGGGGCTGAGCTTGAGATGATTTTGTGACGGCAAGCGGAAACTCGCTATCGCTCATAAGACCGCAAGGGTCTTCCCCAACCTCGCTAAGTGCTGAAGCACTGAGTCGGTTGTGAGAGCCGCTTACACATGTGAATAGTGCATGACTTTCACCTTATTGATATCTACGCCACTATCATTGCGATCTTAGCGCGGCAATCTGCGGCGGTTATTTGTGGCACGCAATTAGATTGCTTCAATGCGTTAGCTATGACCGTTATTGTATGAAATGCGGGCGATAACTTGTGGGATAATTAGCTTGTGAAAACTCAGCATCAACATGTTAAGCATCGTAGCCGTTGGCTTAATAAGCCATTTGCGAGCGGCAGTTTTAGCGCTTGGCTAATTGAAACAGGTTCGCTCACAGCGCGTTTGCAATATCGTTATAAACATTTCTCAGTAAAACCACTTGCCGTTAAGTATGCCAAACCTCTTCAAGATGAAGCGGTTTTACTGCATCAAGCAAGCCATAAAACCGCTTTAATACGTGAAGTGTTACTCATAGGTAATCATCAGCCAGTCGTATTCGCGCATAGTGTATTGCCAAGAGCTAGCCTGCGAGGCGCATGGAATGGGCTTGGCAGGCTAGGTAATAAACCGCTTGGTGCGACTTTGTTTGCAAATCCAAGAGTGAAACGTACGCCCCTGAGCTATAAGAAGCTATTCCCGAATCACGCACTTTACCGATCAGCAGTGTTTCATCTTGCTCAAAAACCGGCTTATTTATGGGCGCGGCGCTCGGTGTTTCATCTAAATTGCGCTAATATTTTAGTGACAGAAGTATTTTTACCACAGTTATTAGACCAATGAATCTACAGCACCTCAACAAAAAAATTGATGCCTACGAGCGTTTGATGCGCCTAGATAAGCCTATCGGCATTTTATTGCTGTTGTGGCCAACGCTTTGGGCGCTGATTATTGCCGGGCAAGGCAAGCCGGATTGGATTATCGTACTCATTTTTATCACTGGCACGGTGTTAATGCGTAGCGCGGGTTGTGTGCTGAATGACCTTGCGGACCACCGATTTGATGGCTTAGTTGAGCGCACTAAACATCGCCCGCTGATTACCAATGAAGTGAGTAAAAAAGAGGCCTACTGGCTTGCCGCGGGCTTGTGTATAGCGGCCTTTGGTTTGGTGTGCCTGATGAACCGATTAACGATATACCTTTCAGTAGCCGCACTGTTTTTAGCTGCGACTTATCCACTCACCAAAAGGTTTTTTGCAATACCGCAGGCGTATTTGGGCATTGCGTTCGGCATGGGCATTCCGATGGCCTTTGCCGCCATCACTGGTGGAGTGCCAAGTGTTGCATGGCTATTAATGGTAGCGAATGTTTTTTGGGCGATTGCATACGATACGGAATACGCCATGATTGACCGAGCTGACGATTTAAAAATCGGCATTAAATCCTCAGCGATTACATTTGGCCGTTTTGATGTGCTGGCGGTCATGCTGTGTTATATGTTAACCATACTATTGCTTATCACTGCAGGCCAGCAACTGGCGCTTGGCTATGGATTTTATGGCGGGCTAGTAGCGGCCGTAGTAGTGGCAATACATCATTACGGCTTAATTAAAGGGCGCGAAAAATCGCAGTGCTTCAAGGCTTTTTTGCATAACAATTGGTTTGGTTTTGCCGCGTTTGCAGGGTTGGCCGTGCATTATTTGATGCAATATCAGCAATAAGCATTAAATAGCGCACAAAAGCGCAACATAATGTTTGACAAACAACCACGCTTCAGCATAAAATCCGCCTCTTAATTTTTTTAGCTCATAGTATTGATAAGACAATGAAAACCTTCTCAGCAAAGTCACACGAAGTGAAGCGCGATTGGTTTGTGGTCGATGCCACAGACTTAGTGCTAGGCCGTTTAGCTAGCGCGGTTGCACACCGTTTACGCGGTAAACATAAAACTATTTATACACCTCACGTTGATACGGGTGATTATATTGTCGTAATTAACGCCGACAAATTAAAAGTAACGGGCAACAAGGGCGATGACAAACTCTATCATCGCCACTCAGGTTATCCCGGTGGTATCAGCACCACGACGTTTTCTAAAATGCAAGACCGTTTTCCAGGTCGTGCTTTAGAAAAAGCGGTTAAAGGCATGTTACCTAAAGGTCCATTAGGATACGCCATGATCAAAAAATTGAAAGTTTATGCTGGCGACAAGCACGAACATGCGGCACAACAACCGCAAGCATTGAAAATCTAAGGATAAAAGATGATCGGTAAATATAATTACGGTACGGGCCGCCGCAAAAGTTCAGTAGCGCGCGTGTTCTTAAAATCAGGTAAAGGCAATATCGTTGTGAACGATAAGCCAGTGGACGAATACTTCTCACGCGTGACTTCACGCATGATTTTGCGTCAACCATTAGAGTTAACCAACAATCTTTCAAGCTTTGATATCATGGTAAACGTGATTGGTGGCGGTGAATCAGGTCAAGCTGGTGCAGTGCGCCATGGCATTACCCGTGCGTTGATTGATTTTGATGCTAACTTGAAAAGCGCGTTATCACATGCTGGTTTTGTAACCCGCGATGCACGTGAAGTTGAGCGTAAAAAAGTGGGCTTACGCAAAGCGCGTCGTCGTAAACAATTCTCTAAACGCTAATTTAAGGCGGATAGGTTTGAAAAAGGTCGCTTTAGCGGCCTTTTTTATTTTGTGTGCATTTTTATTTCAAGCTTACGTTTAAGTCTTTATAATCAGTATTGATTCAATATATTCACCTCTATTTTTGGCAACTTATGGCAAACAATAAAAAAATTAAAATCGGCATCGTTGGTGGCACAGGGTATACCGGCGTAGAACTATTGCGCTTACTCAGTGTGCATCCTAATGCCACTTTAACCGCGATTACCTCAAGGGGTGAAGCAGGTATGCCAGTCGCCGATATGTTTCCCAGTTTACGTGGATATGTTGATTTGGCGTTTACAGACCCCGCTACAGCTAACCTTGGTGACTGTGATGTTGTGTTTTTTGCGACGCCGCATGGTGTAGCGATGCGCCAGGCCGAGGCATTACTAGAAGCAAAAGTAAAAGTGATTGATTTAGCGGCAGATTTTCGCCTGCAAGATACCGCTGTGTTTGAAAAATGGTACAAAATGCCACATAGCTGCCCGGCCGTATTACGCGAGGCGGTGTATGGCATTCCTGAGCTTTATCGTGAACAAATTAAATCGGCGCAAGTCATTGGTAACCCTGGCTGTTACCCAACCACGGTGTTATTAGGTTTAGCGCCGTTGCTCGAGCAGGGTTTGATTGATTTTTCAGCGCCGATTGTGGCTGATTCAAAGTCTGGTGTGTCGGGAGCGGGTAGAAAGGCAGAAGTCGCTACGCTGTTTGCAGAAGCGAGTGACAATATGAAAGCCTATGGTGTGAGCGGTCATCGTCATCATCCTGAAATTCATGCGCAACTTGTACAGCTGGCAGGAAACGACGTACAGTTTATTTTTGTACCACATCTTATTCCAATGATTCGTGGTATGTTATCAACCCTATACGTTAAACTCTCAAACAATGCAAAGTCGGCTGATTTACAGCAGCTCTATGAGCAGCGTTATCAGCATGAGCGCTTTGTAGATGTGCTTCCTGCTGGAGTGTTACCAGAAACACGGTCAGTGCGTGGTTCAAATCAAATCCGTATTGCCCTGCATCAACACGCGGGCACAGATTATTTAACGCTGGTTGTTGTACAAGATAACTTAGTCAAAGGTGCGGCAGGGCAAGCAGTACAAAATATGAACATCATGTTTGGTTTGCCTGAGACGGCGGGTTTAGAAGTTGTACCGCTGTTGCCCTAAACCTTTTAGCCAAAAAAAGCCGATAAATGAAGCCAGTTAAAAGAAAAATCAGACGACATTACGGCTTGACGGCTAAACAAGTCGCTGTGCGCTCAAAGCGGCCTTGGTATTATCGTTGGGTTTTGGGCGCCTGTATTTTGGCTGCTGGTTATGGGCTGGCTTTTTGGCAATATGCGGCAGGCGGAAAAAGTTTGGCAGAAAAATACAAGCTCACAACACTTGAAAATCAAAACCTGCATACCAAGGTGATTCAAATAGAGCGCCAGTTACAAATAGAGCAAGCCGCTAAAACCAATTTGAATCAAGAACTCAATCAGGTGCAAGATGAAAATATCAAAATGAAAGAAGATTTATTGTTTTATAAGAATTTGATGGCAAAAAAAATTAAGTGAATTACGCCTCAATGCATAAAAACCTATAGCTAACTGAATTTAAGAATAGGAAATGTGATGTTTTTTAAAAAAAGTAACAGAATTCAAGATAGTATCGATACGCTCATTGGTGCCGATACGCGTATCGAAGGGAACGTGCATTTTACCGGTGGCTTGCGTGTTGATGGCGTGGTGCGAGGTAATGTCACTGAACCAAATGCTAGCCCAAGCACTCTTATTTTAGGTGAAAAGGGCCGTATAGAAGGCGCAGTGACAGCTTCTAAAGTAGTCATTATTGGCAACGTGGTCGGGCCAGTAACTTCAGGCATTTTTATTGAGCTGCAGGCAACTGCGCACATTACTGGCGATGTGTATTACAAATCTTTAGAGATGCACACTGGGGCGGTGATTGAAGGCAAACTCGTCTTTTTGGGCGACAGTGCAAAAGCCGCCCTTGACAACAATCTTGAAACAAATCTCTAACTTAGGTTGACCGATACGCTACGCTAGTAGCATAATGATTTTATAGAATATTTTAGGAGTACACGATGAATACAATGACAGAAATACAAGACTTAGAAATGCCTTCACCGTTGGTGTTTACCGATAATGCGGCTAAAAAAGTCAAAGAGTTGATTGAAGAAGAAGGTAGCCCAGATTTGAAATTACGCGTGTTTGTGAGCGGTGGCGGTTGCTCTGGCTTTCAATACGGCTTTACGTTTGAAGAAGAAGTGAATGAAGATGACACACAGGTCATGAAGGATACCGTGACCTTGCTGATTGACCCGATGAGCCTGCAGTACTTGATGGGCGCGGAGATTGACTATCAGGACAGCTTGCAAGGCTCACAGTTTGTCATTCGTAATCCGAATGCACAAACCACCTGCGGTTGTGGTTCATCATTCTCTGTATAAAGCTTCAATAAGCTAACAAGCCAAGCTTTTGCTTGGCTTTTTCTTTTTACAAGATCAACTTTTAATTTTAGAACCTAAAATATGATGAAACAAATCATCTGGTTGCTGGTTATTCTGTTGGTCTCTTGCAGTGGTGGCGAAAAGTACCCAGCTATTCCTAAAGGTGCAACGGTTGTTATTTTAGGCGATAGTTTGAGTTATGGCACAGGTGCAAACGTGGGCGAGGATTACCCAAGTTTGCTCGCTAAATCAACAGGTTGGCATGTCATCAACGCAGGTGTGCCGGGTGAAACCGCGACTGATGGTTTAGCACGCTTGCCCCAGTTGTTAGAAAAGCATGCGCCAAAATTACTCATTGTGGAGCTGGGCGGCAACGATTTTTTACAACGCCAACCCCAAAGTGAAACAGAGGCAAGCTTGCGAGCGATATTGTCGTTAGCTAACGGGCAACGCGTGCCAACGGTGTTATTGGCCATACCTGAATTGAGCCCAATCCGTGCTGCCGTGGGCAATTTGTCGGATCATCCGCTCTATGAAAAAATAGCTGAAGAAACTGCAACGCCGTTGGTTGCAGAAATATTTTCAGAGGTGCTGTCTGATCAGGCATTAAAATCAGATCAAGTGCACCCAAATGCAGAAGGTTACCGGGTAGTACACCGTGAAATGGTTGAGGCATTCAAGCAGCTTGGATTTGCCCGTTGAGTATCAGAAATTGATCTGAAAAAATCACTCAGCCAACCATAAAAAACTACGAGAAAAAATATATGCTCTGGAAGCCTTTATTTACAAGGCTTCCAGAGCATCAAAAAAGGTTGCGTGCTTAATGTACGTTATTTTCTGTTTGCAATGGGTACAAAATCGCGTTTGGTTTCACCCATATAAAGCTGTCTAGGCCGGCCTATTTTGTGCTCAGGGTCAGTATGCATTTCTGACCATTGCGCAATCCAGCCAGCGGTTCTGGCCAGCGCAAAAATAGCGGTAAACATAGAGTTTGGAATGCCCATGGCGCGCATGACGATGCCGCTGTAAAAATCTACGTTTGGGTAAAGTCTGCGTGAAACAAAGTATTCATCTTCAAGGGCAATTTTTTCTAACGCCATGGCGAGTTTGAACATGGGGTCATTATTTAAGCCGAGTTCGTTAAGCACTTCATGGCAGGTTTTACGCATAATCGCCGCGCGGGGATCCATATTACGGTATACGCGGTGACCAAAACCCATGAGCCGGAATGAGTCGGTTTTATCTTTTGCGCGTTTGATGTATTCGCCGATACGTGAAATATCACCAATTTCTTCTAGCATTTTTAGTGTGGCCTCATTGGCGCCACCATGGGCGGGGCCCCATAAAGACGCAATGCCAGCCGCAATACAGGCAAATGGATTGGCGCCACTCGAACCTGCAAGGCGCACCGTTGAAGTGGAGGCATTTTGTTCGTGGTCAGCATGCAAAATCAGAATACGATCAAAGGCTTTGGCTAAAATCGGGTTTGGCACATAGTTTTCACAGGGCGTGGCAAACATCATGTGCATGAAATTTTCCGCATAGTTAAGGTGATTCTGCGGATACATGAAGGGCTGGCCTAGGTTGTATTTATAGCTCCATGCAGCAATGGTGGGTACTTTTGCAAGCAGCTGATGCGCGGTAATTTCACGGCTTAACGCATCGTGAATATCGCCTTTGGTATGATAAAACGCTGACATGGAGCCCACTACACCCACCATGACCGCCATCGGGTGCGCATCGCGTCTGAAGCCTCTAAAAATATTCGTGAGCTGATCATGCACCATGGTGTGGTTATTGATCGTGCGAGTGAATTCTTCTTTTTGTGTGACGTTTGGAAGTTCACCGTTAATCAGCAGGTATGACACTTCCAAAAAATCGCAATGCTCCGCCAATTGCTCAATCGGGTAGCCACGGTAATAGAGGAAACCTTTTTCACCATTAATAAAGGTGATGCTTGAGTTGCAGGCAGCGGTTGACATAAAGCCAGGGTCATAAGTAAAAATACCATGTTGGGCTAAGCTGCGAATGTCAATCACGTCATTGCCAAGGCTACCGGAAAGTATGGGTAACTCAATAGAAGGAGCACCGTTATCAAAGCTGAGCGTGACTTTTGTTGGTTTTGTTGTGGGTTTCATAGCAAATTACTCGTTTCAATTTTGCTATATTATAAAGGCATTGCGCTTAGTGCGGGTAAATTGCACCCAAAATACGTGCGCCTTTAGCGCCAGTGACTTCTGGCAGGCTGCTGGTTTTGCCCTCCAGGGTTTGCTTGGCAAGCCAGGCAAAGGCGATGGCTTCAACCCAGTCAACACCTATGCCCAAAGCTTCTGTTGTTGTAAGGGGCGTATTTGCCAGTTTGTCTTTTAGACGCGTTACCAGCAACGCATTATGCGCGCCACCGCCACATAAATAGACTTCATCAATCGTTGCACTGGTTTTGCGTATCGCCTGAAAGATAGTTTCAGCGGTGAGTTCAACCAGTGTGCGCGCAACATCTTGCGGCCGCAAATGCGGATACAGTAAATGTTGTTTTAACCAGCCTGCATGAAACAAGTCACGCCCTGTACTTTTGGGCGGCGGTAAAGCGAAATAGGGTTCAGCCAGCATATCAGCCAATAAGTGGTCCAGCACTAAGCCTGTGGCTGCCCATTGGCCGTTCGTATCGTAATCCTGATTGAGCTGTAACTTGGTCCAATAATCAATCAGCATATTGCCCGGGCCAGAATCAAAGCCAACGACAGCGCCTAGCACATCATCTGTTTTTGGCAGATAAGTTAAATTGGCAATGCCGCCAATATTCACCAAAATACGATTTTTTTGCGGGTGAGAAAAAACTGCTTGATGAAAAGCCGGCACCAGCGGCGCACCCTGACCACCTGCCGCAATATCGCGACTACGAAAATCACTTACAACCGTAATACCGGTAAGTTCACTTAACAGCGCGGCATTACCGATTTGTAATGTAAAGCCCGTGCCATCTTTAAAGCCTGGTTGATGACGAATGGTTTGGCCGTGACATCCTATGGCCGAGACGTTACTTGAAGATAATCCCTGTTTGGTTAGCAATGCATTCACTGCGTCTGCATAAAGCCGTGCCAGCTGGTTGCCTGCTAAAGCCGTCATTTCAAGTTCATTATCAGTAGGATGCTGTAACGCTAAAATTTGTGTGCGCAGTGCAGGCGAGTAGGGAAGAAAGTGCGTTTGAATCACGTGCGGAGGGCGATGTGGATTGTTGAATGCATTGAATTCAACCAAAGCCACATCGACACCATCTAGGCTGGTTCCGGACATAAGTCCGATGAAAAGTTTACCAACCATTTTGCGACGACAGAATCGTTAAAGAAGTGAAATTTTAATGTTTAGTCCAAAGCTGCAAGATTGCTAGACCCCAACAAATTGAGTTGAGCCGTCATTTGCTGGCTTTGTAAATCAAAAGCGAGTTTGTCTTGGCCAGATAGCGCGTTATCTTTTGGTAAGGCTACCGTCATCGGGTCGCGGTGAACGCCGTTCACTAAAAATTCATAATGCAGATGAGGCCCAGTGGAAAGCCCGGTGGTGCCAACATAGCCAATCATTTCACCTTGCGACACTTTCTTACCTTTTTGCAAACCGCTGGCAAACCGTGATAAATGGCCATAAACCGTGCTTACGCCATTGTCATGCTTGAGTACAATGACGTTTCCGTAACCGCCTTTAACCCCAACAAAATCTACCACGGCATCACCGGCAGCTTTCACGCCAGTACCAGTAGGTGCCGCAAAATCCGTGCCTTTATGCGCTCTTAGGGTCTGTAAAACCGGATGAAAACGGCCTAAACTAAAGCCAGAGCTAATCCGCGTGAATTCAAGCGGCGAACGTAAAAATGATTTATGCAGGCTTTTGCCTTCTGGTGTGTAGTATTGCATTTCGCCAGCCGCATCTTTAAAACCGATGGCACGATACGTTTTGCCGTTATTGGTAAACTCTGCTGCCAGAATTTTATCAGTTTTGATGAGCTCACCTTGATAATAGCTGCCTTCATATATCACTTTAAACTGGTCACCGCGACGTAAATCCGTATTGAAATCAATTTCGCTTTCAAATAGTTCCGCGATTTGTATTGCGATGGCTTCAGGAATATTGGCAGCATCAGCAGCGCCAAATAAAGAACTGTTGATTTTTGCAGATTTTAATATAGGCCGGCTCTCAAGCGCGCGCTCAGCTTTGCTTGCTTCGTAGCCATCAGCCGTTTGTTTTATTGCAATATATTGGCCATCACTTAATTGGTATTCAAGCGCGATTAAATTGCCTTCAACATCCGTTTGCGCTTCGAAGGTGCGGTTAGGTCTTAAAGACGAAGCAATTTCTTTTGCAATGTCATCAGAGCGGATAAAATCAAGCGCATCGCGATTGAGTACGTTCAGGCGAGTTAGAACTGTGTTTAGCGTATCGTCACGGCGTACGCGCTCCCTGTACCAGAAGTGCTGTTCACCAGCGCCAGCCACACTGTTATTGATCTGTGGCAAGCCTGTTTCTTCAACAACAATAGCAGTTGCAACGTTGCCTACCAAGGTCTGTGGTGCAATACCAAATGCGGTGTAGATGCCAAATAAAGGTAAGCAGGAAATCGCTAAAATCCAGCGCAATTTAAGCTTACGTTCAGCTTTATGGGCGATTTGCGTTAAAATAGCGTTTTGCGCAGAAGCGCTAGCAAGATTTTCTTTTGCAAAGTAATTAAAAGCTTTGTTATGTGGATTAGACTCGTTAAATTTCACGGGCTGTCCTCTATAAAAGTTTAATACGGTTGTGGATAATAACAGAAAACTCAATTTAAACAAGTAAATGAACTGTAACAGTTCATGTTTTGCGCTATCAGCTTTAAGGATAATAATACGTGACTACAAATACTGTTGGCTTCAACATCAACGAGCAACTCGCCGTCATAAAGCGTGGTGCAGATGAGCTACTAATTGAAGCGGAGCTGGTTGAGAAGCTAAAAAAAGGTAAACCGCTCAGAATCAAAGCGGGTTTTGACCCAACGGCGCCAGACTTACACTTGGGCCACACGGTACTCATTAATAAACTTCGCCAGTTTCAAGAGCTTGGTCATCATGTGCTGTTTTTAATTGGCGACTTCACCGGCATGATAGGCGACCCCACAGGAAAAAGCGCTACGCGCCCGCCGCTAACAGCTGAGCAAGTGCAAGAAAACGCAAAGTCTTATACCGCACAAGTCTTTAAGATTCTTAAGCCCGAACAAACAGAAGTCGTGTTTAACTCTAAGTGGCTAACTGAGCTGGGCGCTGCTGGGATGCTCAAATTAGCGGCGAGCCACACCGTGGCGCGCATGCTCGAGCGTGACGATTTCTCTAAGCGTTATAAAAATAACCAGCCGATTGCCATTCACGAATTTTTATACCCGCTATTACAAGGCTACGACTCAGTCGCACTAAAAGCCGATGTTGAGTTGGGCGGCACCGACCAAAAGTTTAACTTGCTGATGGGGCGTGAACTGCAAAAACAAGCCGGTGAGGCGCAGCAATGTGTGCTGACCATGCCGTTGTTAGAAGGTTTAGACGGCGTCAACAAAATGTCCAAGTCTCTCGGTAACTATATTGGTATAGCAGAATCGCCTGAAATTATCTTCGCCAAAATCATGTCTATTTCAGATGAATTGATGTGGCGTTATATCGAGCTCCTGTCATTTGAAAGCCTGGACGCCATCGCGCAATGGAAGGCGCAAGTGGCTGCAGGCGAAAACCCCCGCAACATTAAAGTGCGGTTTGCGCAAGAAATCGTCGCGCGTTTTCATAGTCATGCCGAAGCTGAAAAAGCGCTAAGTGATTTCCAAACCCGCGCCAAAGGCGGCATACCTGACGAAGTGCCGGAAATCAGCATAGCCATTGATGCAGACGCTATCGGGATTGCACAGCTGCTTAAACTTGCCGGTTTGGTAGAAAGCACTTCTGAAGCATACCGCGCCATTGATCAAGGTGGTGTAAAAATCGATAGTGAAAAAGTGACAGATAAGCACCTAAGCCTAAATAAAGGCGTGACAGTCGTGGCGCAGGTGGGCAAGCGAAAATTTGCAAAAATCACACTTTAATTAAAGTAATAAATATCCAGTTCATCTAGTTATTTTATGGGCAACCTTTTTCGATGCTCTGAAAGCCTTTATTTACAAGGCTTTCAGAGCATAATTTTTTTCTCGAGCGAATTTTGCTTAAAGTTTAAGCAAAATTAATCACGCAATTGTAATAATTCTGTAACACGCGCAAATAGTGCTTGACCAAATTTAAAGCCTCTGTAAAATGCGCGCCTTCGCTAGCAAAACAAGTTAGCGAAATGTGGCAAAACAGACCGTCAATAATTAATTAAAAAATGTTTTAAATTAGTATTGACGCGCTTCGAAAGCTCTGTATAATGCGCACCTCGTTAACGCAAAGCGCTAACGAAATACTAAAAAGAAATTACTTTTTAGTTCCGGCTCTTTAACAAAATAACAACTGATAAGTGTGGGTGCTTGTGGATTGAGGCAAGCGCATTTAGGCGCGATTAACATATTTATGCTTGCATAGGTTAAGT
>JAKPIR010000152.1 GCA_029549705.1 Pseudomonadota bacterium
GACTTTTCGCTTAGCCTATCTGAAAACTCCTTAACTGATGATTGAGTTTGAGCATTACCAAGCCCGCATAAACTAAAAAATAACACCAAGCCGGCTAGAATTTTCATTGTAATTGCTCTTATATGAGTGTGGCTTATTCTATGCTTCTTAATTTAATCTTGCAAAAAAGATGAAAAAATAAATACATATATAAAGTCTATTTTTTTATATGGTGTACGTAGGTGTCACATGTAGCTAAAGACACTGTCGACCACCCCCCCCAGTTGCGACAAGTCACCCCCGCCCCTCATGGGGCACTGGCGGGACACTCAAGGATAAAAAAATACAATAATCAGCAACATGAGGCAATAAAGTATTTGATATAACTTATTGATTATATTGTTCTAGTTTGTTTTGACTTGTTGTTAATTTTTGACTTAGACGGACTTTTAATCCGTTTGTCGTGGGTTCGATCCCCGCACACCCTACCAAGATAATCAAGGGGTTACGATAACATCGTGACCCCTTGTTCATTTCTAGTAGCCGTATAGTAGGCTATCTGAGCGACACTTTTGCTTACAACTAAATCTGTCATCTAAATTTTTCGCTGAATGTCTACTAAGTGGAACAAAACAGTCGCATATATTTTGCGCGTCAACTTCAGCATTCGGCCATTTACGGACATTCAGCAACCTAGTTTGGCTTCCCTACGGCCGTCATTGGGGGTGGGCCGCTTTGCAGACAAAGCCGCCGACATTTTCGATACTCAGGACAACGCCGTTTGGCTAATAGGTCTCAACAGCCACAACCGAATCGGCTACTCCCTAATTTCAGGCGATAAGAATGTCTTAGGTAAGACTACACCAGGAATGTATTGCTTACCCCAATGCCCCATGGCTTTCAATATCGGTCCAAGATCCGCGCCTTTGCGGGTGAGGAAGTATTCTGCTCGCGGGGGATTATCCTGGTAGAACTCTTTTTTGACTAAGCCAGTGGCCTCTAGGCGCTTCAAGCGGTCTGCTAGGATATTGGTTGGTATTGCCTCCGGTGAATTCTGAAACTCTCCGTAACGACGCTTACTCAACATAAGCAGGTCGCGCACCACCAACAACGTCCATTTGTCTCCCACGATGTCGAGCACATTTGCAATCGGACACATCGAGCGGTAGCCCTCGGGACAGTCAGGGTTTTCATTAGCTTTTTTCATATACACAAATTTTATCTAAGTAACTTGCAATTCGCAAGTTTTATCTGTAGTATGTGACTTGCATTAAGCAAGTGACTAAGTATATGCTTTATCTAAGATGCAATGGATGAGCAGGAAAACGCCATTACCGGTTCGACCTTTGGCAAGTGCGTATCCAAAACAAGTCACCCGTTCACAAACTTTATAAAAAGGAACCACTATGTCTGAGTCTTCATCTGCGTACTTGGTTGTGCAGCTCAATGTCAAAAATCACCAAGAGTATCTACAGCGATACGCTATGTTCGTCTTACCCATGTTTAAAAAGTTTGGCGCAGAAGTGATTGCTGCATCCACCCCAAAAGTATTGGAAGGAGAATGGGGAGGTAACTGGTCAGCCGTAGTGCGATTTCCGAGCATGTCTGTTGCTGAAGAATGGTACAACTCACCTGAATATCAACCGCTGAAGGAATTAAGGAAAAAGGAGTTAACCGTGGGCGGTTCTTCTGCACTTGTTGAAGGATTTAATCCGCCCGTGCGGAGCGAGCATGAGTAGGTAATTTTCTATTTTTATAAACATTACAAAAAGGAACCACCATGTCAGAGTCTAAAGTCGTTGTTGTTACCGGCGTTTCGTCCGGAATTGGTCGTATCACCGCAGAAAAGTTTACAAAGCAAGGTTGGCGGGTATTCGGCACCGTACGCAATCTCACCAAAACCCAACCTTTTGCTGGAGTAGAATTAATTGAAATGGACGTGCGCGATGAAGATTCAGTGAAGCGCGGAATCCAGTCTATTCTCGACAAAACCAAGCGTATCGACGTATTGGTCAACAATGCGGGCGGATCACTTTTAGGAGCAATGGAGGAAACGTCGATTGCCGAAGCCCGAGCGCTTTTCGACACCAACTTTTTCGGTGTTCTGAGCACGACCAAAGCCGTTCTGCCACACATGCGGGATCAGCGCTCAGGTCGTATCGTCAATGTCAGCTCGGTATTGGGATTTCTGCCAGCGCCTTACATGGCGCTCTATTCTGCTTCCAAGCACGCCATCGAGGGACTATCCGAAAGCTTAGATCATGAGGTACGTCAATTTGGCATTCGCGTGGCGCTTGTCGAACCCTCTTTCACTAAGACCAACTTTGAAATCAATTCGCCTCAGACTGTCACCAAGATCCCAGATTACAACAAAGAGCTTGGCGTTGTTTCACAGGCTATCAGAAACAATACCCAAAAGGCCCCTGAGCCAGCAGAAGTAGCAGAAACGATTTTAAATGCAGCGTTGGGCGCTTGGAAAATGCGCCACACACCCAAAGGAGAGGCGTCCCTTTTAGCAAAGTTGCGTCGCTTCATGCCTTTTGGCCCGGTAGATAAGGGTTTAAGAAAGACATTCGGACTTGCTTGAGGAACGAATCACGATGTCCTCGCCAGTTGGATTGGAAGAGAAGTTGTCAGGCAGAGTAGCTTCACCATGGCAAGTGTTCTGGGTGGCCAGCATGGCGGTGTTTCTTGTCTCCATGGACGGCACCATGCTGTTCGCAGCATTTAGTGCATTGCAGGCAGGTTTTCCAAAAGCTACAGCAGCTGACCTTTCGTGGGTACTCAATGCCTACACGGTAGTCTATGCGGCGATGCTGATTCCATCTGGCGGGTTGGCAGACAAACATGGCCGCAAGAAGATTTTTCTACTTGGTGTTGCGTTGTTTCTTACGGCTTCAGTTGCCTGTGGTTTGGCAGTCAACGTGGAGTGGCTAGTTGTGGCAAGAGTTGTGCAGGCGGTGGGCGCTGCAATGCTGACACCAGCATCACTATCGCTTGTACTGGCAGCGTTTCCGCTTAGTAAACGTGCTGTAGTTGTCAGTTTGTGGGGCGCGGTTGGTGGTCTGGCTGCAGCATTAGGCCCAAGCCTGGGCGCATTCGTAATCGCATTACTTGGATGGCAATGGGCGTTCTACCTGAATGTTCCTTTGGGGGTTTATGCCATATGGCGTGGCGCAACAATTCTTACGGAAACAAAGCAGCCAACCTTGGGACGACCATTGGACATTGTTGGGATGGGCTTGCTAATCATCGGCATTGGTGCCTTGGCTCTGTCTATCGTGCAAGCGGACTCCCCTAGCTGGTCTTATCATGACCTTCTAGGTACAGCAGGCATCGGTTTGGCATGCATCTTAGGATTTGTCGCCTGGGCTCGGTTTGCCGTGGCGCCGTTGGTGGATTTATGTTTGTTTCATAACGCCACCTATCGCTATGTAAATCTTGCAACGCTGAGCTTTGGAGCCGCATTCTCGATGATGTTTTTCGCTTTCTTCTTCTACATGCATTCTATCTGGCACTACTCGCTGCCACTAGCTGGTCTGGCAATGGCACCTGGGCCCTTGCTGGTGGTTCCCGTTGCTGCGTTGTCAGGTAGAATAGCGAGCAAGTATGGTCACCGCCAACTTCTGGTCGGAGGTTGTATGATCTACGCGGTTAGTGCAATTTGGTTTTTTCTGGTGCCTGGCATAGAGCCAGCCTATTTGACACAATGGTTACCAGGCATGTTGTTCAGTGGTATTGGCGTAGGCATGGTTTTGCCTTCGCTTTCAGGCGCTGCAGTAAGCCACTTACCCTCAGAACATTACGCTGTAGGTAGTGCCATCAATCAGGCAATACGACAAATCGGCTCAGTCATAGGGGTTGCCATCATTGTGCTACTTCTGGGGGGTGCCGATTTACATCGTGCCAATTTTGATGCAGTCTACCTCTGCCATATGAGCTTGGCACTTTTGACTGCAGCGCTGTGTATCCCTGTCAACACCATGCCAGCCAACATCGCAAAAAAATCCTAAGTTGTTCGCGAGCGCAAATGCTGTGCATAAATGCTTTCAGAGACCGTATAGAAAAATCATAGAAACAATTGTTGCAACACAAGAGTGATTTGCAAGCCGAATAGCAGATGCTTATTCGCGATGCCATGACAACTACTCAGAGTCCAACGCACTAGTTTGACTTGAAACCACGGATGGCTGCTCAGTCTGCACAGGCGAAATCGAAGCCATAAAATTTACTACCGAAAGCAGACCTTGGCCAAGGTCGGCTCAGGGTCGATAGTTGTCGGTGAGCCTTTGTAGCTGACAGTCCTCTAAGTGGATATACGAGGCATTCGTTCAAATTTAACTCCGCACGTGTTAATGTAAATATTAAAATAAAACAGTAAGTTATAGTGTATATTCAAACATGGTAAAGTGCAGTAAAACGTATTTAAAAGAACTTTTCATGCGTTTGTAGTGGGTTCGAACCCCGCACACCTACCAAGATATAGCGCCCAGTCAGAAATGACTGGGCTTTTTCTTTAGTTTCAGCCAATCTATAAATAAGCCAATTAAACTTTTCGAAAATACGAGCGTCAATGTTATGCAATGTGTTCATTTCGTTCAACCTTGATTATGTTTTGACTGACGGTTGATATGCTCAAAAAAGCTGATTTTCCCACAAAGATATGTTTAACTTGTCATCGACCTTTTGCATGGCGTAAGAAATGGAAAACCGTTTGGGACGAGGTGAAATATTGCTCGGTTGCCTGTCGTCAATTTAAGAAGTCCAGCCAAGTTAAAAAAGATACCCAGTAATGCAAAGTATATTAAAGTGAACACAAAACGCGTTGTTCTTATTCTTGGGGATCAACTGAATCTTCAATGTGCGGCTTTACAAACCTTTAATCGGGAAACTGACGAGGTTTTGATGATTGAGTCTGCCGACGAATCCAGTTATGTCTGGTCGCACAAGGCCAAAATTGCCTTATTTCTATCTGCAATGCGCCATTTTGCAGAAGAGCTCCTCGCGCATCATTTTAAGCTGACTTATATTAAAGCATCAGCGTTACGTATTGAGGAGGTGCTCAAGCTTCAGTTGTCTGCAAAGTGCGCCACACATCTGGTCTGTATTGAGCCGGGGGAATGGCGACTAAAAGTAATCATTGAAAAGTTGGCACATGCATCTAATGTGCAATTGGAAATGCATGAAGATACGCATTTTTACTGCAGCAACAGTGAATTTCAATCGTGGGTCGCTGATAAAAAAGAGTTGCGGTTAGAGTATTTCTATCGCTACATGCGAAAAAAACATCAGATTTTAATGGAGGATAACGGGCAGCCGATAGGCGGCCAGTGGAATTTTGATGATCAAAACAGGCGCCCTTATGCCAAACATGGCCCCGGTTTTGTCGATGGCCCGTTGATGTTTGAGCCGGATGCAATCACGCGCGAAGTATTTGCGTTTGTTGAAGCGCAATACCCCAATCATCCGGGAACACTCAAACATTTTGCGTGGCCAGTCACACGTGAGCAGGCCGTAGCTGCATTAGAGCACTTTGTAACTTATCGGCTACCATGCTTTGGTTTGCACCAAGATGCGATGTGGAAAGAAACGCCATTTGGCTGGCACTCTGTTCTTTCAAGCAGCCTTAATTTGAAGTTACTGAATCCACGAGAAGTGGTGCAGCGCGTTTTAGAGGCTTATAAAAATAAAGCATTAGATTTAGCTGCGGTAGAAGGTTTTGTTCGACAGATTATCGGCTGGCGTGAATTTGTTAGAGGTGTTTATTACCTTGATATGCCCCAGATGGCTGAAGCGAACTTTTATGAGCATCAGCGCGCGCTTCCAAATTGGTACTGGACGGGTGAAACACATATGCACTGCATGAAGGATAGCATTGGTCAGACATTGAAATATGGCTATGCACATCATATCCAGCGTTTGATGATTACTGGCAATTTTGCGTTGCTTGCAGAAATTCTACCTCAGCAAGTTTCAGACTGGTATTTGGCTATCTATATTGATGCCGTTGAATGGGTGGAGTTACCCAATGTGGTGGGTATGGCGCTTTTTGCAAACGGCGGGCGCTTTACCAGCAAGCCTTATATCGCAAGTGGTGCTTACGTTAAACGAATGAGTAATTATTGTGATGGCTGCCAGTATCGCCCAGAAATACAATTTGGCGAGAATGCTTGCCCAATGACAACCTTGTACTGGAATTTTCTAATGAAGCACCAGATTTCACTCGAGAAAAATCCAAGAACGCGTTTGATGACGGCAAATTTGTCCAGAATCAGTGACGACAAAAAATTGTTAATCAAGGCACATGCAAAAACACTGTTGTCAGATTTAAACTCAATTTAGAAAATTGTAGCCATTGTATTTTTCTTTATTATTGCAAGATTCAGTTCTCGTACCAGATTGGTGTATTATCTTGCCCATGGGGTGTTAGCTCAGCTGGTAGAGCAGCGGACTCTTAATCCGTTTGTCGCGAGTTCGATCCTCGCACGCCCTACCAAATTCAAGACCTAGTCAGCCATGGCTAGGTTTTATTGATTGTATGGCGTCACTTGCGCGCGCTTTATTGGGTATTCATGTCAAACACCGCTCAACAGCTTCTTCATGACGTATTCGGCTATTCATCATTTCGGGGTGAGCAAGAAGCCATTGTTGCCCACGTGAGCGCTGGTGGCGATGCGCTGGTATTGATGCCAACGGGCGGCGGTAAGTCATTGTGCTATCAACTGCCCGCCTTGCTGCGTGAGGGTGTCGCGGTAGTCGTTTCACCATTGATTGCCTTGATGCAAGACCAAGTGGATGCGCTAAAACAATTGGGCGTACGTGCGGCGTTTTTGAATTCCAGCCAAGAGGCCGATGAAGCGCGAGAGGTGACCGCGCAACTGATGCGTGGACATCTGCAAATTGTGTATGTGGCACCTGAGCGGTTGTTGATGGAGAGTTTTTTAGTGCTATTGGAGCAGATAGAACATGGTGCCGGTATTGCGTTGTTTGCTATTGATGAAGCACATTGCGTATCGCAATGGGGGCATGATTTTCGACCGGAATATCGCAAGCTCACGGTGCTGCACGAGCGCTTTCCGCAGGTGCCGCGCATTGCGCTGACAGCTACCGCCGATGCGCCCACACGCGCTGAAATCGTTGAACGGCTTAAGCTTGAAGAAGCGCGGCAGTTTGTTGCAAGTTTTGACCGCCCGAATATTCGTTATCGCATTACACAAAAAGTAAATGCGCGCCAACAGTTAGAAGCCTTTTTAGAAAACGAACATGCCAATGACGCCGGTATTGT
>JAKPIR010000165.1 GCA_029549705.1 Pseudomonadota bacterium
ATGGGCGCGTGCTTTCTGCGCCTTTGGTGTGGTTTCCGCGCCTAAATAATGCTAGCCCAGCCAAACGAAAAGCGTATGAATTGATGGGCAACGGCGTTGGTATCCATTGGCCAGAACTGGACGAAGATATTAGCGTGGTTGGTTTGCTTGCAGGTTTACCATCGATTGAATATCGCACAAAATAACGTATGCCAGTCACCCAACTCAACCACGTTAACCTCCGCACGCCTTACGAGACGATGCTGAAACTCAAAGACTTCTACTGTGATGTGGTTGGCTTAAAAGTCGGGCCGCGTGAGGGGTTTACCAGCCGCGGGTTTTGGCTCTACATTGGCGATACGCATGTGATGCATTTGGCAGAATATCGTGGAGAAGGCGCGCCGCTCACCAATGTGCTCACGACGATTGACCATATTTCATTCACCTGTACCGATATGCCCGCGATGGAAGCGCATCTCAAAGCGCACAATATTGACTATTCCATTCGTGATCTGCCGGTGTTGAATGTGCGCCAAATCAATTTTAAAGACCCGGTGGGCAACGGCGTTGAGTTGTTCTTTTATATGTCCACTTGAGCGTCGTCAACGAAGTATTCAGTTTTACGTTTTTGCAAGTGCAGTTGGGTCACTTTTCATCGCTTGCTAATATGTAGGACTGTGTGACTGGTATCACATACCTTTGCGTGCATTCCCTTAAAATGCGAACTACGTGATGAAGCTTATTGTCTTATTGAGTAAGCAAAAAGCGCCTATAAAATAACTAGATAAAATTTTGGAGTGGATAAAATGAACACACAATCTCAACTTAAGTTCAGCCTAACAAGCGGGCTGGGCAAATGGATGGTGGCGGCAGGTTTGTCTGTTGCTTTTTTAAGTAATGCTTTTGCTGAGGCCGACCCTAATTTATGGCCGGTGATGAAGGAAGCGTTTTTTGCAAAACGTGAAATGAAAGAAGTCGATTTTATAAAAATTGACGCACCAAAACGGGCAGAAAGCGGCGCGCAAGTGCCTGTTACTTACAGTATTGATAATGCCGCGGCAAACGGTGTGAAAATCGTCAAGCTTTATTCGTTTGTAGATGCAAATCCGATTCCATTGACTGCTACTTATAATTTAAGCGATATGATTGGTGACTTTCAATTATCAACCCGTATTCGTTTTGAAACCGATGCTTATGTGCGTTTGGTGGGTGAAACCGCAGACGGTAAGTTATATTTAGGCTCTCGCGTGATTCGTGCAGCGGGCGGCTGTGGTGGTATGGTTGAAAATAATGAGGCAGAAATTCGCGCGGCAGCGGGTAAAATTAAAATGAATGTTGAGCCACCTGCAAAATTTGGCACACCTACCACGGCAACATTTAACATCAAGCATATTATGCGTACAGGCCTGCAACGTGATTTGGTGTCGCAAGGTTACGTGCCGGCGTTTTATATCAACAAAGCTGAGTTTAAATATAACGGTAAGCCACTTATGAACGTCGATGTGGGTGTTGGCACTGCAGAAGACCCTTACTTTAAATTTAACTTTATCCCAGATGCTCCGGGTAAATTAGAAGTGACCGCAACCGACAATGAGGGCAAATCATTTACGCATGCAGTTGATGTAAAAGGCTAACTTTGCTGGTTTTGCTAAAAGGCCTCTTCGGAGGCCTTTTTTTATTTTTTTGTTATGATACAAGATGTTAAAATAGGCACTAGCAGCTTTTAAAAAGTATAGAGGAAGCAATCATGAAAAGTTATCGTAAAGAATTGTGGTTTAATTTGCCCGCGCGCATGGCCTTTAAAAACATTACCGGTGAAATTCGCGAGTGTTTGCGTGAAAGTGGCGTGAAAGAAGGTTTAGTGCTGGTGAACGCCATGCACATTACCGCGAGCGTTTTTATTAACGATGACGAGCGTGGCTTGCACCATGATTATGGCATTTGGCTAGAAAAACTTGCGCCACATGAGCCTGTGAGCGGTTATCGCCATAATGATACGGGGGAAGATAATGCAGATGCTCATATGAAACGCCAAGTGATGGGTCGCGAGGTGGTGTGCGCCGTGACGAATGGCCAGTTGGATTTTGGCCCTTGGGAACAAATTTTTTATGGTGAATTTGACGGCAGACGCAATAAGCGCGTGCTAGTAAAAATTATTGGTGAGTGATTAAGTGAACAGTAAAATGAAATTGCCTGAACTTTTAGCCCCAGCGGGTGATTTAGACCGTATGCGAACCGCGTTTGATTATGGCGCCGATGCAGTTTATGCGGGCCAGCCGCGCTACAGCTTGCGTGTGCGCGAGAACGATTTTTCAATGCAAAATTTAGAAATCGGCATTCAAGAAGCCCATGCGCGTGGCAAAAAGTTTTTTGTGGCGAGTAATATTTCGCCGCATAACGCAAAGCTAAAAACCTATATGCGCGATATGGAGCCTGTGATTGCCATGCAGCCAGACGCGCTGATTATGGCCGACCCAGGTTTGATTATGATGGTGCGTGAGCGCTGGCCTGAAATGGATGTGCATTTATCGGTGCAAGCTAATGCGGTGAATTATGCGGCGGTGAAGTTTTGGCGCAGCATGGGGCTAACCCGCGTCATTTTATCGCGTGAGTTATCATTAGACGAAATTGAGGAAATTCGCCAAGAATGCCCAGATATGGAGCTTGAAGTATTTGTGCACGGCGCGCTTTGCATTGCTTATTCTGGCCGTTGTTTGCTCTCGGGCTATTTTAACTCGCGCGACCCCAACCAGGGTTCATGCACCAATAGCTGCCGTTGGGATTACAAAGTGCATGATGCACAGCCTGACGCGGCGGGTGTGATTCGCCTAAAAGAGTTTGATTTTCAGGCGGAAATGGCAAAATCCAATTTGTCTTCTTGTGGCTCACTGCCGCGCCACCCAGAGGCTGACAAAGTATTTTTGATTGAAGAAAAAGGTCGTCCAGGTGAACTGTTGCCGATTATGGAAGATGAACACGGCACCTACATTATGAACAGCAAGGATTTGCGTGCGATTGAGCACGTGGAGCGCTTGATTAAAATTGGCGTGGATTCGCTCAAAATTGAAGGCCGCACAAAGTCGCGCTATTACGTGGCACGCACGGCGCAAAATTATCGCAAAGCGATTGATGATGCCGTGGCGGGCCGTCCGTTTGATTGGACATTGCTGGGTGAACTGGAAAACTTGGCAAACCGTGGTTACACCGATGGTTTTTATCAGCGCCACCATACGGCCGAGCATCAAAACTACAAGCAGGGTTATTCAAAGTCAAACCGTAGTTTGTATGTGGGTGATGTTGTGGCTTATGACACTGAAAAAGGCTTGGCGGATATTGAAGCGCGCAATAAATTTGGCGTGGGTGATCGCTTGCAAGTGATACACCCTACTGGCAATCAGGATGTGCTGGTTGAGGCCATGTTCAACAAAAAAGGTGAGCCGATACAAGAGGCCTCAGGCAGCGGCTATTTTGTGCGATTGCCGATTGCCGCGAAAGATTTAAGTAATGCGATGGTGGTGAAATATTTGTCGTAATAAAGCGTTAAAAAAGACAAAAAATCACCAGAGAAAATTTTTATGCCCTGCGAGCCTTTATTTACAAGGCTCGCAGGGCAGTCAAAAAGGTTGTGTTATGTTTAGCCTCGAATATAGCTTTCTAACTGCTTAATTAAACGCTGCTGATAATCAATCGTTTCTTTTACTAAATCACCAATGGAGAGCATGCCAACGACTGTGTCGTTTTCAACCACAGGCAAGTGGCGGATGCGCTTTTCAGACATAATCGACATCGCCTGCTCAACGGTATCGCTGGGCTTGGCAGAGAGCACTTTATTGGTCATCACTTCACTGATTTGCGTGGTTTTTGATGAGCGGCCTTTCAGCACCACTTCACGTGCATAGTCGCGCTCAGAAAAAATGCCGACCAGTTTTTCACCTTGTAACACGACAAGGGCGCCAATTTTATATTCGGCCATCACCACCAGCGCATCAAAAACAGGCCGATGTGGCGCGACAGAAATCACTTCTTTGTATTTTTTGCTATCGAGTAATTGTTGCAATGTTTTCATGATTCTCCCCTTTTTTGTGCAAGCGATTTAAAAATATACGCTTTATAATGGCAATAGCAATACTCTCAACTTAAAGACAAGCATTTTGCAAAAAAATATCACCATTAAGGCATTGATTGCACTGTTTATACTCACGCTGATTTGGGGCTATAACTGGGTGGTGATGAAGCTCGCGGTGCAATATGCCAACCCGTTTCAATTTGCCGCCATGCGTACTTTTAGTGGCGCGATTATTTTATTTATCATCATGGCGTTTACGAAGCGGTCACTGGCGGTGAAAGAGTTCCCCACCATGCTAGTGCTGGGCTTATTGCAAACCATCGGCTTTACGGGCCTGATTATTTGGGCGGTATCTATTGGCGGCGCGGGCAAAACGGCGGTGCTAAGCTACACCATGCCATTTTGGGTGATGTTGTTTGCGTGGCCACTATTGGGCGAAAAAGTGCAAGGCTGGCAGTGGTTAGCGGTGGTGTCTGCACTTGCTGGCATCGTGCTGATTTTTGACCCGTTGCACATTAAAGCCGATGGTTTTAGCATGGTTTTGGCGTTACTTTCAGGTGTTTTTTGGGCAATATCCGCCATTATTTCTAAAAAATTACACAAGCGCGCACCGCATTTAGACTTACTCAATATCACCGCATGGCCAATGTTATTAGGCTCAATTCCGCTTGTTATTTATGCGTTAATGCTAGATGCACCGCCCATTCAATGGACGAACACCTTTATTGCTGCCGTATTATTTAATGTGATTTTAAGTGGCGTTGTCGCGTGGTTATTGTGGTTGTACGCCTTGCAACGCCTTAACGCAGGCATCGCCAGCATGGCGAGCATGCTGGCGCCTGTGATTGGGGTGATTGCGGCATGGCTGCAGCTAAATGAAGTGCCAGATAAGCAAGAGCTTGTAGGCATGGGTTTGATTGCGCTGGCACTGGTGATTATTTCAGCAATTAGTATTCGCAAACATCAGCAAATAGACGCATTGCAAGGGCAAGAATAACGTGCAGGCGCGCAATAAATTTCGCGCCTACATGTTAAAATATGCCCATCAAGAATTACATTTAAAAATAAGCAGTTAAAGGATAAGGTAACATGGCGGGTCATAGTAAATGGGCAAATATTCAACATCGCAAAGGGCGTCAAGACGCGAAACGCGGCAAAATATTTACTAAAATTATCAAAGAGATTACGGTTGCGGCCCGTTTGGGCGGCGGTGACCCAAACATGAACCCGCGTCTGCGTGCGGCTGTGGCTGAGGCCAAAGAAGAAAATATGCCGTCAGACAACATCACCCGCGCCATTAAAAAAGGCACGGGCGAACTGGAAGGCGTGAACTACGAAGAGATTCGTTATGAAGGCTATGGCATCAACGGTGCGGCGATTATTATTGACTGTCTCACCGACAACAAACAGCGTGCGGTGGCTGATGTGCGCCATGCGCTGACCAAATTTGGTGGGAATTTAGGCACTGACGGTAGCGTAGCGTTTATGTTCAAACACTGTGGTAATTTAGTTTTTGAGCCGGGCGTGGACGAAGACAAAGTCATGGAAGTCGCGCTAGAAGCTGGCGCGGAAGATATTTTAACCAATGATGACGGCAGTATTGAAGTAATTACGCCGCCAGCGGATTTTGTAGCTGTTAAAGAGGCGCTGGAAGCGGCAGGCCTCAAAGCCGTACTCGCAGAAGTGACCATGAAAGCGCTGAATGAAGTAGAGTTTACCGGCGATGATGCGGTAAAAATGCAAAAAATTCTGGACGCGCTGGATGATTTAGATGACGTGCAGGATGTCTATACCACGGCGTTGATCGAGGAGTAATCATGGCTGATTTACCAAAATGCTCTGTTGCTAGTTTTGAAAGTCCAGTATCTAAAGCTAGTTATACTCTGTGCACGAAGGACAATGATGAAAGTACATGTTACTAAGTTGGGTGCCGCTGACCGGTAACTTCGTGCAGCGATACGCATGTTTT
>JAKPIR010000186.1 GCA_029549705.1 Pseudomonadota bacterium
GCTGCACCTGCTGCTGAAGCTGCACCTGCTGCTGCACACTAATTCGTTTAGTTGAAAGCGAAAAAGCCGACTTAAAGTCGGCTTTTTTTTCGAGTGTAGTCTACGTCTTCATTGATTGAATGTAATCTCCAGCACGCATTGCATTTAATGCACCTATAAGAAATTGACGCCCCCAATACATGGTCGAAAACATTAAATATACGGCCTGTAAAACCTACGAGAAAAAAATAATGCCCTGGAACCCTTTATTTACAAGGCTCACAGCACATCAAAAAAGGTTGGGCTTAAATAGTGCGCCAATCAAAGCCTAATGCCTGGTCTGCAATGCCAATAAAATCATCCTCACAACCGAGTACTTTGGCCAAGGCTGACCGCGCTAATTGCGGTGTATTATTTTTGGCACTTAAATGTGCTGCAACAACGTGCTGCAGTTGTTGGTGATTTAATTTTGAAAGCAACAAGGCGGCATCTGAATTTTCCAGATGCCCCAGCTCGCCACCCACGCGTTGCTTGAGAGGCCAACTGTAGGGGCCTGTTTTGAGCATATTGGCATCATGGTTACATTCCAGCACCAGTGCATGACAATTGCTGAGTTTTTCTTCAATATGCGGCGTTGACCGGCCAACATCTGTCAGCACCCCAAGCTTTAAATTGCCATCCGAAAACAAGCACTGAATAGGCTCGCGCGCATCATGCGGCACCGGGTAGGGGTGCACTTCAACATCATCCACCGCAAATGCACAATGGCTATCAATAATATTGAGTTGAAGATGATGTTGATTGGGCATATAGCGCGACACCATTTTGTGCGTACCATAAGTGAGCCACACCGGAATTTGATACTTTGCGGCAAATTTAAACACGCCGCCCGCGTGGTCGTCATGCTCATGCGTTACCACAATGCCAGAAATACCCTCTGGCTCTACATTTAAGCGCGCTAGCCGTGCAGCGGTTTCTTTGATGCTGAAACCGCAGTCTAACATGACTGTAGTGCGGTTTACTTCGACAAGGAGGGCGTTACCTGCGCTGCCGCTACCAAGGGATGCAAACCGCATATTTGCTAATTAACGTAATTGCTCGTACATTAACGCGACAATACGGTTGGCCGTTGTTGTACCCACGCGCGCACCGTCTTTATCCACCACTGTGACTGAGGTTTTGTCTGACTCGCCATCGGCCACTTTAATGCGATATTGTTTTTCCAGGTTACCGCTTTTCTTGTCATCTTTACCCCAGAATTTCAGGCTATCCATGATGCTTTTCTCTTCTTTTTTAGCGGCGGTTTCTGGTTCTTTTTTATCTTCATCATCTCCCCAGAATTTTAAGGTTTCTAACAGGCCTTTCTTTTTCTTAGGACTGTCGTCAATATCCACATCCGCATAGCGCACATAAAATACGCCTTCTGAACGATTTTTATCTTCAATCACAAAACCAATGCGGTCAAGCGCCAAGCCGACACGGCGCCATGCGCGGTCAAACGGGTCGTTCACATAAAGGGTTGCGCTGCCGTCCTTCTCTTTCACGACTTCTGCGCGTTTAATTTCAACCGTATTAGCAATCACCGCTTTTGATTTTTGCTCTTCAACACCCAGTTTTACCATTAAACGGCGAAGCAACTCTGCATCCAGTTCATCATCACGCGCATCAGCCGTTGGTGCTTTTTTAGCGTCGGCTTTGTAGCCCGTGTCAATTTCACCCAGTTGAGTTTGCACCCTGTTTTTACCATCATCTGGTGCACCCGCAACGGAGCGATGTGTCATGTAAATTTCAGTAGTGCCTGGCTCGGTGCCGTGATCTAGCCGAGTTTTAAATTTTTTCTTATCCGCAAATCCAGATAACTTATCTAACCATTTATCAAATTTATCGCCAATATTGCCTGATGTATCTTTTTTAATCGCGTCAGAATCAATCCATTCGGTTTCCATCACGCCTAATTGCGCATCTTCTTTACGTACAGCAAACCCTTGGTCTGTCCAAAACTCGCGAATCACTGGCCATACTTTTTCAGCTGGCGCATTGACCACCAGCCAGCGCTGTGCGCCCGCTCTCACTAAGCGCACCCCTTCAGGGGTCGCCAACACTTTTTCAGTGCCGGCTTCTTGGCCTTCTTGGGCTTGGCTATAGGTAGAATAACTCGTGCTACCCGGAATAGAATACGCATCGCTCACAGGGCTGCTAGTCAAATCAGGAGGTACTTCCAGTGGTTTAGAGCGACCTGCACCTTTGTAATCCGACGAGTTATCAATAAATGGAATAGAGTCACAGGCCGCCAAGCTTGAAAGCAGCAATGCATAAATGGCAGTATGTTTAATCATATTAGTTTTGTTCAATTGTTTCATGCAGACCTCTTGAGTAAATGCTGTCAATTTGTTGGCAATGTTGCCTATGGTGATTGTAATAGCTCAGCTGGCTTGCAAGCACCACGCAAGACTTCATGATACTGCGCAGACAACTGTACCATGGGTAAGCGAATACCCGTTTTAATCAAGCCCATTTGTGCTAACACCCATTTCACGGGAATAGGGTTTGCCTCAACAAAGAGTTTTTGGTGCAAGGCAAAGAGTTTGGCGTTAATTGCACGCGCCGTGGCAACGTCCCCTTTCAGGGCGGCCACGCACATTTCATGCATCAGTTTTGGCGCCACATTACCCGTCACCGTAATCACGCCTTTGCCACCGAGCAGCATCAAACTGAGCGCAGTGGCGTCATCACCGCTTAACACCACAAAATCTTTTGGGGCTCGTAATAATAAATCCGTACCGCGCTCAATGCCACCTGTGGCATCTTTAATGCCCACTATATTGCGATGTGAAGATAGGCGGAGCACTGTGTCGTTGCTGATATCACAGCCCGTGCGGCCTGGCACGTTATACAAAATTTGCGGAATTTCTACCGCATCTGCCACTGCCTTAAAGTGCTGATACAAGCCTTCTTGCGTTGGTTTGTTGTAGTAAGGCGCCACCAGTAGACAAGCATCTGCGCCTAATTCTTTTGCCTTTTGGGTGAGAATAATGGCTTCTTTCGTTGAATTCGCCCCTGTTCCTGCAATGACCGGCACGCGACCATTGACTTGACTAACAGCCGTTCCAATCAGCAAACAGTGTTCGTCAAAATCCACCGTCGGTGATTCACCTGTAGTCCCCACAATCACAATACCGTCTGTGCCTTCTGCAATATGAAAGTCAATCAACGCGCGTAGCGATGAAATATCTAAGCTGCCGTCCTCAAACATTGGCGTAACAATAGCAACCAAACTACCTTGCAACATACATAAACCTAAATTTTTGATAATCTGTCATTTTAACTCAGATTTCCGATGACAACACGAAATGATAACGACTAATATCCAGCACGGGTTATTCGATGTGCTTATATGCATATAAGCAAACGTACTAATCTAAATAAGGTTTACGCGCTATATTATGCAGATAAAATACCGCTAGATATTGGCGAGCAAAGGGTCAAACGCGGTATAATTTCACGCTAAATCGCATAACATCATCACCATGACCTTCAATTTACAACATTACATCATGATTTTAATTGGCACCGTGTTGGTGAACAACATCGTGCTGGTTAAAGTGTTGGGGCTTTGCCCATTTATGGGGGTTTCTAAAAAGCTAGAGACTTCTCTCAGCATGGCCGGGGCCACTGCCTTTGTACTGAGTATTGGCTCCATGACAAGCTGGGGGGTTAATCATTACTTACTCGAACCCAATAATCTTTTTTATTTACGCACGTTATCATTCATTGTGATTATTGCAAGTGTGGTACAACTCACTGAAATGGTGATGGAAAAAAACTTTCCACCGTTGTATCAAGGTTTGGGAATTTTCTTGCCACTCATTACCACCAACTGCGCAGTGCTAGGCATTCCGCTATTAAACGCTCAAGCAAGCCATAGCTTTTTAGAATCACTACTATTTGGCTTGGGCGGCGCACTTGGTTTTTCACTCGTGCTGATTTTATTTGCCTCAATGCGCGAACGACTTGAAGCCGCCGATGTGCCAAAAGTGTTTCAAGGCTCAGCCATTGCCATGGTGACGGCCGCCCTCATGAGTCTCACATTTATGGGCTTTGCGGGTTTAGACAGGTACTAATCCAAAGTATATGCTCACCGCTCTCTACATTATGCTTGGACTTGCCTTGGTATTGGGGCTGGGGTTAGGCTATGCCGCGCTGAAATTTAAAGTGGAAGGTGACCCACTCATTGCGCGTATTGACGCCATTTTGCCGCAAACCCAATGCGGGCAATGCGGTTATCCTGGTTGCAAACCTTATGCAACGGCCATTGCCAAAGGCGAAGCCGATATCAACCAATGCCCGCCCGGTGGGGATGCAGGCGTGCATGCTTTGGCAGACTTACTAGGCGTGGAATACAAACCGCTTAACGCGGAACACGGCGCGCCTAAGCCTAAATCAGTAGCATTTATTGATGAAAAAGCTTGCATAGGCTGCACCTTGTGCATACAAGCCTGCCCTGTGGACGCGATTTTAGGCGCGGCTAAACATATGCACACGATTATCAGCAGTGAATGCACCGGTTGCGAACTCTGTATAGAGCCTTGCCCGGTGGACTGCATCACCATGGAGCCGATTGCAGAAACACCTGACAACTGGAAATGGAAATATCCGGTCATTCCCATTCGTGCAGTGCCATTGAATGAAGTAAGATGAAATGTGTCTTAAGCCAGTGAATGAGATATGAACGCTATCCTAAATTTTTTTAAGCCAAAACGCGGTGTACATCCACCGGAACATAAGGCTGAATCAACGCAACTGCCGATTGCAAAATTGGCCATGCCGCAAAAGCTGGTGCTGCCGTTGCGCCAACATATCGGCAACATGCCTAAAGTTTTAGTCAGTGTGGGTGAGCATGTGCTGAAAGGGCAATTACTCGCCACGCCAGAATGTACAGTTTCTGCCGCGATACATGCGCCCACTTCCGGCACTATTTTATCTATTTCGGACGCAATTATTCCGCATCCGTCAGGGTTGCCCGATAAATGCATTACACTGATTCCTGATGGAAAAGACCAGTGGACCAACTTATCCCTGGTTGACTGGCGTAGCGCACCAAAAGAAGCGCTGATTGCCAGTTTATGCACCTCTGGCATTGTTGGTTTAGGCGGGGCAACTTTTCCAACGCATATTAAATTGCGCAGCAGCGGCAAATCAAGCATTCAAACCTTAGTCGTCAATGCGGCGGAATGTGAACCCTACATTACCTGCGACGATATGCTGATGCGTGAACATGCCGATGAAATCATACAGGGCATTGAAATTGCGCAATATCTACTTGGTGCAGAAAAAAGCGTCATTGGTATTGAAGATAATAAGCCTATCGCAAAGCAAGCCATGCAAACCGCCATTGCGGGCAAACCAATTTCTGTTGTCACTGTGCCGACCCAATACCCCAGTGGCGATGCGCGGCAGTTAATTCATCTGGTTTCGGGCATTGAAATACCGCATGATAAGCGTGCAACCGAAATGGGCGTACAGGTATTTAATGTGGCCACCGTGCGTGCGCTTTATCGCTATTTTACTTTTGGTGAACCTGCTATCAATCGTGTTGTGACGGTCACGGGCAATGTCGCACAGCCACAAAATTTTGAAGTGTTGTTTGGCACGCCGCTACCAGCCTTGATTCAGGCCGCTGGCGGCGCAAAACCTGACACCACGCACTTTATTATGGGCGGCCCCATGATGGGGTTTGACTTGCCCTCAACCGAAGTGCCAATTACCAAAGCCACCAACTGCATTATCGCGGCTTCGCCACATTTATTTGCACCACCCCCCCCTGCCATGCCTTGCATACGCTGCGCCCGGTGCGCAGAAGCCTGCCCGATTCAATTGCAACCGCAAGAACTTTACTGGTTTGCCAAATCAGATGCTTTTGAAAAAGCACGTGATTACAAATTGTTTGACTGCATTGAATGCGGCGTGTGTACGTATGTGTGTCCAAGCAATATTCCGCTGGTGCAATATTTCAGATATGCAAAAAGTGAAGTGATTGCCGCAGATAAAGCCAAAGAGGCCGCTGATTTAGCACGCGAACGCAACGAATTCAGGTTGGCGCGTATCGAGCGTGAAAAACAAGAGCGTGCACAAAAACATGCTGAACGTGCGCTGGGTACAAAAGCGGAAGCGGCCAAGGCAGCAAGTGCGAGTGGATACGTTGCAAAAGAAGCCAATACGGCAGAAGCGCCTTCAAGCAGCACCTCTGACGAGGAGGCCGCCAAGGCTGCTAAACAAGCGGCGATTGCGGCCGCCATTGAACGGGCAAAAGCCGCTAAAGCAGCGGCCGCCGCAACTGGCCTGGCACCAAAAAACACAACGCCTGCAAACCCCGCCGTAGAACAAGAAATTGCAGAAATTGATGCGCGCCGAAAAAATGTTGGTTTAGAAAACTCAAAGGAAGCACCAATTACGGCAGATGCTGAAAAGCAAGCCAAAATCGCCGCAGCCATTGCGCGGGCGAAAGCTATGAAAGCGGCCACTGAAGCGGCTAAAAATGGAGAAAAATGATGTATTTTTGGAACATTGAAAAACTCAAAGCTCAAATCATAGAAAGACCACTTACGGATAAAGAAACCTTGCCCTATTTAATTTTAACCTTGGCTTTACTTACGGCTATCAAATATTTACCGCAACATGCCGAGTTTAATTTATGGGATTACGTGTTGCTATTTGTTGAAGTCACATCCATTATTGCTGGCACTTATTGGCTGTTTTTAAAAAACAAAGCTGAGGCAGGCAGCCATTTTTTACAACGTTATTTTGCTATTGGTTGGGTTGCAAGTATTAGAGTTATCGTCTTTGCTATTCCAGTGATGATTTTACTCGCGGTGATTTTAATTTTTACAAACGCAAATTGGCTGTTTGCCGAAGCTTCCACTTTTGCGGATTCGCTATTTTATATTGTATTAGCGCTGGTTATTTATTGGTATAACGGCAAACAAATTGCCGATGTTGCTGAAAAAGCAAAATATTAGGGATTACTTTTGAGCCGCTCACCTTACATTACTAACGCACCATCGGTTAGCACCATCATGCTAAAAGTGTTGCTGGCACTCGTGCCCGGCATTTTTGCTTATGCATGGATTTACGGTGGCGGCATTTTAGTCACAATCACACTTGCCACCATTACAGCACTTGCCGCAGAGGCGGCGTTATTAAAAATTCGCCAACGCCCAATCAAGCCGCATTTATTAGATTTAAGTGCGGTGGTTACCGCTTGGCTGCTGGCATTAGCCTTGCCACCGCTGGCGCCTTGGTGGCTAATTGTCGTCGGCACCCTGTTTGCCATTGTAATAGCGAAACAACTCTACGGTGGCTTAGGTTACAACCCGTTTAACCCTGCAATGGTGGGTTACGCGGTGTTGCTGATTTCATTTCCACTGATTATGACCAAGTGGCCCGCACCTTTGGTATTGGCACAAACAAAATTGAGTTTTTTAGACCAGCTCAGCTTCATTTTTAATCAGGCGTTACCAAACAACATTCAAGTCGATGCCATTACCTCAGCCACGCCGCTCGATTATTTAAAAACACACCTCAAATTGAATCAAAGCTTATCTGAAATATCCCAAGCCCCAATTTTTGGCGTGTACGGCGCCAAAGGTGGCGAGATGGTTACAGGCGCATATTTGCTCGGCGGCCTCTATTTAATGCAACAGCGCATTATCAGCTGGCATTTACCAACCGCATTTTTAGGCGCACTATCGGCCATCGCCTTGGTTTTTTATGTTGCCGACCCCGAATATTTTGCCAGCCCGTTATTTCATTTAACCAGCGGCGCATCACTACTTTGTGCGTTTTTTATTATTACCGACCCAGTAAGCGGGCCCACCACACCGCGCGGCAAGCTCTACTTTGCTGCGGGCGTAGGCGTACTCACCTATTTAATTCGGGTTTATGGCGGCTACCCTGATGGCGTAGCCTTTGCGGTATTGATTATGAATATGTGCGTGCCGCTGATTGATGCGCACACGCAACCCAGAGTGTTTGGTCACGAGAAATAATATGCCGGATGGTTTTTTAAAAAGTCCAATTGTTAAGCATGCGGTACAAACCGCACTCTCGTTATTGG
>JAKPIR010000194.1 GCA_029549705.1 Pseudomonadota bacterium
ATAGAAGCCAGTGAAAAGGAGGCGCGCCTGGCACTTTTTGCGCAAATTCTGCCCAAAGACAATTACGATAATGATTTATTAACAACCACTGTGAAAATTCCACCCAGTGCACAACTCGGCAACCTGCAGCCCAGCACGGCCAATGTCGCAAAGCTTAACAACAAAACGGTTGCCGTGATTTTAGAAGCCATTGCCCATGATGGCTACAGTGGCGACATCAAACTGCTCATTGCACTGCGGGCGGATGGCACTATCAGTGGCGTGCGCGTATTGGCGCATAAAGAAACACCGGGCTTGGGCGACTACATTGACATTGCGCACGGCGACTGGATTAAACTATTCAATAATGAATCTGTCCACAAAACACCTGTAGCACAATGGCAGGTTAAAAAAGATGGCGGTAAATTTGATTATATGGTGGGTGCCACCATTACGCCCCGCGCTGTGGTAAAAGCGGTGTTGAAGGCTACGCAATTTTTTGAGGCCAACAAAGCACGTTTATTTTTAATAGAAGATGTACAAGTTGCAAAATAGCGCCGCTAAAATGCACCTTAAATATTGAATAAAAAATGTAATAAACACTCCAAATGCTATGCAAACCTTTTACGATGCTCTGCGAGCCTTGTAAATAAAGGCTCGCAGAGCATCAAAAATCTCTCGGGGGATTTTTTGGGTGTTTAAATGATTTTTAGCACTCAATTTTTAAGGTTTTTTCAGGCAGAAAAAATGCTGTTTGATGAAGGATAAACATGAGTAACATTTATAAAGATATTGTCGAAAATGGCTTATGGAAACAAAACCCTGGGGTGGTGCAACTCTTAGGGTTATGCCCAACGCTTGCCGTTACCACCACAGCCGTAAATGGCATTAGTTTAGGTTTAGCTACAGCTTTAGTGATGGCTGCCGCCAACGGCGCGGTGTCGCCCGTGCGGCAATGGATTGCCAGCGAGATTCGGGTGCCGGTGTTTATTTTGGTCATTGCCGCACTCGTAACCGTCATTGATTTATCCATCAATGCGTTTGCCCATCCGTTGCACAAAGTGCTGGGCATTTTTATTCCGCTGATTGTGGTGAATTGCATTGTGCTGGCCCGCGTAGAATCGTTTGCGGCTAAAAATGCGCCGGTGCCTTCCATTTTGGATGGTTTTATGATGGGCATCGGCTTGACGTTGGTATTGGCATTACTGGGCGCAATGCGTGAAATAGTCGGCCGTGGTACGCTGTTTTCGGGGCTGGATTTAGTGTTTGGCCCAGCCGCCAAGCAGTTTATATTAACTGTGATTCCCGATTACCATGGCTTTTTATTAGCCGTGCTGCCACCAGGTGCATTTTTGGGCTTAGGCATGCTGATTGCCGGGCGCAACTGGATTGAACTCAAAAAAGCCGCTAAAACAAGTGCGCCAACGCCTTCACTTAAACCGGCACTGAACCACTGAATAAGCACGCAATCTTGAAGTGACCGATGAACGCCGAAAAACGCTTTGAAATTTTCCAACGCCTAAAATTAGCGATTCCCAACCCGGCTACCGAGCTTAAACACAGCAGCACATTTGAACTGCTGATTGCAGTGATTTTATCGGCCCAAGCGACTGATAAAAGCGTGAACCTCGCCACAGAAAAACTTTATGCCGTGGCCAATACGCCTGAGGCAATACTGGCATTAGGGCTGCAGGGCTTAGAAAGCTATATTCAATCCATTGGTCTATATCACGCAAAAGCCAAAAATATACTGGCCACTTGCCAGCAACTCATCAGCCAGCACCAATCACAGGTACCCAATACACGCGCTGCCTTAGAAGCACTGCCGGGCGTGGGTCGAAAAACTGCCAATGTGATATTAAATACCGCTTTTGGCGAACCCACGATTGCCGTGGACACGCACCTATTTCGACTGGGCAACCGCATTAAACTCGCCACAGGAAAAACGGTGCTGGAAGTTGAAAAAAAATACTTAAAAACGATTCCTAAAGCATTTATGCAAGACGCGCACCACCTGCTTATTTTGCATGGCCGCTATACCTGCACGGCGCGTAAACCTAAATGCAGCAATTGCTGCATTGAAGACTTATGCGAATATAATGCAAAGGAATACAATTAGCGCATATGGAAACACAAAAATTCGCATGAAAGTCGCCACCAGTATTGTCATTGGCCGCACGGCAAACCCTAACCTTGCCACACAAGCGGTGATGCAGGCCATGCACAAGGCTGATATCACCATTGCCAATAGCGTGCTGCTGCTTTTGAGTTCAGAGTTCGCCAACAATCCGCAGCCTGCCATCCGCGCGGCGGCCAAAGCAGGAAACTGCACACAAGTGTTTGGCTGCTCAGCGGCGGGCATTTTTACAGAAGACGACTGGGTGCTGGATGCGCCCGCCGCCGCGGCCATGGTATTTAGCGGATACGTGGGAATTCAACTTGCCAAATCAGATATCGCGCAACGCGCACAACAGGCACTGCTGACCCTCACCGCACCTAACGCCATCAATAGCACTTGGTTGAATGATGGTCATGACCGTTATGGTGGCGTTTCAGGCGATGTCGTCGGTCAAGGGCCATTTTCAGTTTGGCAGAATAGCAAAGGCGAAAGCTCAGGACGTGTTGAAGCGGTATTTTCAGGTGTAAAACTTGCCTCCAGCGCCTCGCACGGCTTGAAGATACTGACTAAACCCAAGAAAATTCAAAGTACCGAGACGTTTGACATTACACTGCTTGACAACAAACCGCCTTTATTTAATCTTCAAAAGGCGTGGGAAGCTGACTGCAAAGGCAAGATAACCGCCAAAGACGCCACACTACCGCTACATCTGATGATGGCGGTTTACGCCAATAGTGCTGAAGCCATAATGACAGGTGAATTCAGCCAAACGCATTTGATTAGCTATGATGAAGCCCTAGGCAGCGTTACGCTCGCGCAGGCCTTGCAGCCAGGTCAATTTTTATGTTGGGGCATACGCGACAGTGAAACCGCGCAAAATGATTTACGCCAAACCACACAGACTTTATTGGCTAACTTAGACGCAAAGCCAGATTTCGGGCTGCTTTTTTCATGTATTGGCCGCGGCCCTTTTTATGATGGCATTGACCATGATTTAAATGTTATCACAGCAACGCTACCCAAAATGCCGCTACTTGGTTTTTATGGCAATGGCGAAATAGCGCGCATTGGTGAACATAATCAGTTACTGCCCTACTCGGCTGTACTTAGCTTATTTGCTGCACTTCAAAAAAAATGAGTTTGTTTAATCCCAGCCGTGATCAGGTCCGCCAGTTTTTTTTCAATACTTGGGCTAATTTTCACCAACATAAACCGCTCTCTGATTTAGAAAAAATCGCGCTGGAAGTCATTCAAATGCATCCTGAATACCACGCCATACTGAGTCATCCAGCGCAATACAGCCAGCAGGAATACTTTCCTGAAATGGGCGAAACCAATCCATTTTTACATATGAGCCTGCATTTATCGGTCATTGAACAAATTGGCATCAATCAACCAGTAGGCATTGCCAGTATTTATGCCCGCCTCAAGGCCAAGCATCAAGAAGCGCATCGGGCACAGCATGATATTCTGGACTGCCTAGCTGAAACCATCTGGCAGGCACAACGCCAGCAGCGCGCGTTAGACGCAGAACATTACCTCAATTTACTTAACAATAAGTTGAAATAAAACTCGATGAAAAATCCACATCTATTGGTATTAAGCGTGTCAGCGGGAGCAGGGCATGTGCGGGCCGCCCAAGCGTTAGTGGCCACTGCAGAGCGCGATTACCCGCATGCAACAATCACACATATTGATGTCATGGATTTTGTGCCAGCCAGCTTTCGCAAGCTGTATGCTGACTCGTACATCAAGCTGGTAGATAAAGCACCGCTCTTATGGGCATATCTTTATCAAAATACCGATAGCCAGCCCGCGACATCACTGGTGACTAGTATTCGCCGTCACATTGAGCGCTTAAACACCCGTGCATTAAAAAAAGAAATCAGCCGCATTGCCCCTGATGCCATTATTTGCACGCATTTTTTGCCTGCTGAACTCGCCTCAAGACGCATCAGCAAAGGTGAAGTAATGCCACCAATTTGGGTACAAGTCACGGATTTTGACGTGCACGGACTATGGATACATCCGCATATGCAAGGTTACTTTGTGGCAAGTGATGAAGTGGCGGCAAGGCTTGAAGCACGCGGTATTGCCACTGAACATATCAAAGTGTCTGGAATTCCCATCATGCCGCAATTTTCTACTGCCCTCAATCTTACCCTCTGTGCCAACGAAGTCGGCATAGACCCCAATAAAATTACCATTCTCATGATGTCTGGCGGTTTAGGAGTAGGCAATCTCGCCAATATGGCAAAAGCGTTATTACAGTTACCCAATGATTTTCAAATTATTGCACTGGCAGGCAAAAACCAAACCATGCTTGAGGAACTTCAAGCCTTGGCCGCGCGGCACCCTGCGCGACTTTTACCAATGGGGTTTACCAACAGCATTGAAAAACTCATGGCGATTTCGGATATTGCTATTACTAAGCCGGGCGGGCTCACTTCTTCTGAATGTTTGGCCATGCATTTGCCGATGATTGTCGTCTCACCCATTCCTGGCCAAGAAGAACGCAATGCCGACTATTTGCTTGAATCTGGCGCAGCAGTAAAAGCTGTCGATATTCCTGCGCTGTGCTATAAAGTGCAAAAATTAACACAAAACCCAGCACATCTTGATGTGATGCGTGAGCGTATGGCAAAAGTGGCCAAACCAACCGCCGCCAATACGGTACTGGCGCATGTGTTGAGCGCATTGACCAACCAATCTTAATGCGGATGAAACACATTTTATCGCACCGAGCGCTTTGGCTCATTGGCTACATTGCCCTAGTTGCGCTATTTTTTGCAGAGGTTGAAATTCAAATCGAAGGCGCTGCCGGCTGGGCTGCAAACCTACCCACATGGCGCGTTGAACACCATTGGCTACTCGATATTTTCTGGGGTGGCCGCCCGATGACGGGCTACCACGCGTGGGTATTTCCGTTTATGTTGCTCATATTTCATTTACCTGTGGTCATACTAAACACTTGGCATTGGCGTTTAGAAGCGCGCATTTTAGGATGCGTTGCATTGTTCTGGATACTTGAAGATGCGCTTTGGTTTTTACTCAACCCGGCTTTTGGTCTAAGCAAATTCAGCCCTGAAAATATTCCGTGGCACACGCATTGGTTTGGCTTTATGCCAACCGACTATTGGACATTCGGTTTAGTTGGTATTAGCTTGATTCTCTTTTCATACACGCGCAGTACC
>JAKPIR010000199.1 GCA_029549705.1 Pseudomonadota bacterium
GCTGTTGGTTGTGTAACGCATCCAGACAAAATCCACACAAACAATCCAAGAATAGAAAAAATCATCCGATTTGTTTTCATATTTCAATTATTTAAAGTGAAAATTATTTGCACTGAGAAAGTGTCGCCAAATCGCTTGAATTCAATGGTGAAACACCCATTGACAATTTGGTCATTAGCTTTGTGCAAACGGACTGCTGATCATTTCTTTGAGCTATGCCGCCTACAGATGGCACACCAGTTGTTTTATTAGCGTTTTTAATCGTTTGCGGAGGAACTGATGTCGATTTTTTTTCTGAGTTATTAATCAGATAAAAATTATTCAACAGCAAACTACTTTCAGTAGGTACTTGTGCATTGCCAGTTAACTGCATGACTCTGCGCCGAACCTCTTTGAATGCATCTTCAATTTTAATATTCGGCTTAAAAAAAACGTCTAACAACGCTTCTGTGTAAGGGCTGTGCTCTCCATCCCCATCCTCTGCGGTAGCGCCTGGGGTGGTTGAGAAAGCAACCAACGTACCGGGAGGCGCATTCAGCTCAGCCAAACCACTTGCGGCATTGGGGCTGTTTGCAAACAGTGTGTCTCTGCATGCATCCAGTATCACAATTTTTGTATGAGCAGGCGCATGTGTCAGCTTGTCAATCAAATAGCGCAAATCAAACAGCCGACTCAACACATCAGGCATATTTTTAGGTATATCCACAGGGATGAGAAAGTTTCTGCCGTTGACCTGAACGGCGTGCCCTGCGTAATAAACAATCAAGGCTTCTGCCTGTGCATTTTTTAAAAAAAACTCATCCACTTCTCTGTAAATTTCTGATTGCGATAAGTTGACGGCCTGTGTGACTCTGTAGCCATGTGTAGAAAATTTTCTTGCAATCGCGCGTGCATCATTCTCTGGTGTTTCTAATTGTGAAAATGTGTAGTTTTGATTGCCAATTATCAGTGCTGCACGCTCTGGTGACCCTCCAAAAGCAGTCGCTGTATATATAAATGTAAAAAGCAAAAGTATTGGTTGAATACGCAAAATAATAAACACGATTATTTTGTAGAAATACTTTTCTAATTGCCGCACCTTATGAGTAGTGTGGCTTAGCTCATCCTGTTATCGACAAGTTCCGCCGAGGGGATCCCAGAGTTCGACACCAAACGCTGTAAGTACTTGATTTCATTGAGATGAGTCATTTGTAGTGGCAATTTTTTCTTCTTTTGAATCAACAACTTGCAGCCAACTGTCGAACTCGGGATACCGATCCCTTTGAAGTGCTAATATTTATTAACAAAATGCGCCCGCTTACTTACTTTAAAAGTCTAAACTATATCGATCATATTCGGCCTCCATTTTCATAAATGGATTCCATGAATTATCTTTTTCATTAGATTTAGCAATAAATTTAATTGGCTGTTTATTATTTAACATTGTTCCTTTCCAGTTAAATTTGTAGGAATCTGACAGCCCGTCATCCGTGAGCGCCATGTCAAACGATAACACCCTTGGTCCCGAATAGCTTTGCATCAAAGCTTCGTTGAAATGTGAAGCTGATACCAAGCCGTTAGCAAAAGTTTCAACAGCTGCAATTGGTTTGCCAAGTAACTCATCGAAATCAAGTTTTAAACCTTCCTTGTTTAAGGTATTACTTGCAGCTAGACTGCCTTTTTCTCTAATCCATGTCAAAATCATTTTTGACAACTCTAAATAATCTCCTTCTGTTGAAAGCAACGTAGCCTTCAAGATAAGCTCTGGGTCA
>JAKPIR010000330.1 GCA_029549705.1 Pseudomonadota bacterium
CGCAAAAAACTGATGCACTGGCTAGATTCACAAAAAATTAGGCCCATTATTGTGGGTGAGTTTGATGATAGCGCGTTAATGAAAGCGTTTGGTCAAGCGGGCATTGGTATATTTACGGCGCCCTCGATGATTGATGCAGAAGTGCAGCGCCAATTTAATGTGGAGAAGATTGGTCAAATTGATACCATTACCGAGCGATATTATGCAATATCTGCCGTACGCCGTGCCGGGCATCCTGCAGTGGCGGCTATCAATGCGGCTGCCATGGACGAATCTATGACAGAGGTCAACAACAATTTGTCATCATTCAGTGATAATGTGCCAGTATCGTGAAGCTTTTTCAAAACAAAACGCTTCGCTAAAATTGTGCCTAAGTATGCGAAAATGGCAACTGTAAGCGGGCGCCATCAGCCAAGCGCTAAGTAGCGAAAAATTTCGCTAAAGCGGCTTAAAAGCGCCCGAGAAAAATTTACTGCCCTGTAAGCCTTATAAATAAAGGCTCACAGGGCGGTCAAAAAGGTTATAGGAAAAACATGCACAAAAAGCGACATGTTGAGATGGTGATTTTTAGTGAAAAAAACTGAAAATAAAGCAAAAAGCAAAGCACCTGAGCACTTCAATCTGATTATCATTGGGGCAGGCCCAAGTGGTTTGTCAGCGGCGGTGCGTGCTGCTGAGCATGAAATGTCGTATGTATTGCTAGAGGCTGAACTTGCGCCAGCCAGCACCGTGCGTAGTTATCTTCGTGGTAAATTTGTGATGGCCGAGCCACGCGGTTTGCCACTGCGTAGCCCGTTGCCATTTACCGCATCCTTGCGCGAAAAAGTGCTCGAAACATGGGAAAACGCTATTGAGGCGCACCATCTCAATATACGCTACGGGGCCAAGGTGGTGGATATCAAGCGGCTTGATATTGGGCTTGAAATTACGCTGGCAGAGGGCGCAAAACTGACTGCTGACCATGTGGTGCTGGCCATTGGCGTGCAAGGCAATTTGCGCAAGCTGGAAATTCCAGGTGGTGATTTACCGCAAATTCAGTATCAGCTCGATGACCCGCAAGCCTACCAGGATGAAACAATCGTTGTTATTGGCGGCGGCGATAGTGCGGTGGAAAACGCGCTGGCGCTGACCGGGCGCAACCAGATTATTATTTTAAATCGCGCCGAAGACTTCAGTAATTGTAAAGAGAGCAACATCAATCAATTGATGGATGCACGCAAACGCGGTGCGCTGGATTGGCTTTTGGAGACGAGACCAAAACTGATTGAGACGAACAGTAAAGGCGAATTTCCTATCACGGTGTTTGCTAGTACCCCCAATGGTGTTGAGCGCATTCCTTGCCATCGTGTGATTGCCCGTTTAGGTGCTTTGCCGGCCCGCCCGCAACTTGAAGCCTTTGGCGTGGCTTTTCCAACACCAGATCCAGCGGCGCTTCCGTCGCTCTCTTCAGAATATGAGTCTAGCGTTCCCGGGCTTTATATTATCGGCGCGCTCGCAGGTTACCCGCTAATTAAGCAGGGCATTAACCAAGGTTATGAGGTCATTGAGTACATTTTAGGTAACCCGGTAGAACCCGCTGATACCGCGCTACTGCGCGAGAAGTTCGCCAGTTTTTGTTCAGACCGTGGCGTAGATGATGTGTTGCAGAAAATTAAAAAAAGCGTGCCTTTATTGGCCATGCTCAATACCCTGCAATTACGCGAACTAGTGCTTGAAAGTAACATTTTACAGCCTGCGGCAGGCGATATTATTTTTGCGCGCAATGATTACAGCTCCACCTTTTTCTTTATTGTGGAAGGCGAACTCGATGTTTTAATTGATGCCGATGAAAAGCCAGACGCCACGCTCAAAGCGGGCCAGTTTTTTGGTGAAATGGCCTTGGTTTCAGGCCGTCGCAGGCCAGGTACGGTAGTTGCGCGCACCCCTTGTGTGCTGATAGAAACACCCAGACGCACCATGCAAAAACTAATTAACTCTGTGCCATCCATGCGGCGCGTATTAAATGAAGTGGCCATTAAATCAGCGGTGCAAATATGCATAGGGTTATCACTCAGTGAAGAAGATTTAAACGATTTAGCGCAGCATGCGGTACTCAAAAGTTATGCTGCAGGTGAAGAACTTTTTCATGAAGGCGATGAAGCCGATGGACTTTATTTGATACAAAGTGGATCAGTCACGGTTTCGCACATGTTGGGCGGCCGAGAAGTTGTGCTGTTTTACGTGGCTGCGGGGCATTATGTGGGCGAAATGTCGTTGGTGTCAGGGGACCCGCGTTATGCCACCGTGCGTGCAGCGGTTGCAACCGATGCTGTGATGATAGATGCCGCCCGCATGCGCGATATTATTGCGCGCAGCCCAGAAATTCGCAGTGAACTTGATGCACGCTACCTCAAACATTTGCAAGACCAAGAAAAACGCCAGCAAGTGGAGTCTACGCTTCAAGCGGGTGGGGTCACAGCAGAGAGTGCAACGCCATCAAGCTTGATTTCATTTTTAATTCAACAAGGCGTGGGCGAGGCGACGGACGTTTTGCTCATAGACGAATCGCTTTGTGTGCGTTGTAACCATTGTGAGGATGCGTGTGCAGAGACGCATGGCGGCGCCACGCGGCTAGACCGCGATACCGGGCCGATTTATGCCAACATACGCGTGCCTACTTCATGCCGTCACTGTGAACACCCGCATTGCATGAAAGATTGCCCGCCCGACGCCATCCATCGTGCGCCACATGGCGAGGTGTATATTGACGACAGCTGCATCGGCTGCGGAAACTGCCAGCAAAACTGCCCATACGATGTGATTCAGATGGCGGTAATTCAAGATCAACCTGAGCGTAGCTTATGGCAAATGCTGTTGGGCATTCAGCCAAAGGTGACCCCCAAAGCGGATGGGGCTAAAGTGGCGGTAAAATGTGACATGTGTAAAGATATACCAGAAGGTCCTGTGTGCGTGCGTGCGTGTCCGGTGGGTGCAGCATTGCGGGTAAACCCAGAGGCCTTGTTAAGTTATGCCGGCGGCACTGCAAGTGAGATCGTTTTGCAAGACAATGTCGCCCATAAAGATTAGCCTATAAAAAGAACAAGCATCCATGCAACATAACAACATGTTTAATTATAAAAACTATCGCTATTTTAAATGGGCGGTGTTGGTGATTTTAGTCGCCTTTGCGGCGTATCTATGGTTTGAACCGGCAGTTGGCCATTATGGCGGCAGCTGGTTAGGTTATGGGCTCGGCACAATATCAGCAATGATGGTGTTCTGGATGGCATGGTACGGCGTACGCAAACGCCGTTACCGCAGTAGCGGCAGTACGCAAGGCTGGCTTTCCGCACATATTTATTTGGGTACGGCGCTCACCGTGTTGGTCACGCTGCATACGGGGTTTCGTTTTGGATTAAACATCCATACTTTTGCTTACGCTATGTTGCTGATTGTGGTGGTAAGCGGCTTTTTTGGAAATTACGCCTACATGATTTATCCGCGGCTAATGACCGAAAACATGGGCGAAGACAGCCTCGATGGCTTGCTTTTACGTATCGCTGAAACCGATAAACTCGCCAGACAAATCGCGCTGGTGATGCCCGATGAGATTAATTTCACCGTTGACCGTGCCTGCCGTGAAACTTATATTGGCACGCGATTGCTGGAGCAATTAAGAGGTTATCAAGAAGATTGCCCAACGGAAAAAGCGGTAAAAAAACTCACGGTGATGGGCAATGAGTTGGCGCCAGAACAAAGAAAGCTCTATCGTGAGCTATATTCCATCATGGTGCGCCGCCAAACCTTGGTCAAACGCGTGCGCCAAGAGTTGATGTACCGCGCGCGTTTAGGCATTTGGCTGTATTTTCACGTGCCGTTTGCAATAGCCCTCATCACCGCCATGCTGGTGCATATCATTGCTGTATTTTTGTATTGGTAACTCACTGTGAACTGCCTGTTAATTAGAATTTCTCTTAATAAGCGCGGCCTGCCGGTGCGCAGTTATCGCACGTTAAATGCGGAAGAGTTGACCATAGGGCGCGGCGCAGAATGTAATATTCACTTATTAGACCCGCGCATCGCCATGCACCACGCCGTGATTAAGCGTTTGAATGATGGACAAATCCACCTTGTGGCAATTAATGGCGAGCTTCAAGTGGACGGTTCAATGGTCAGCGAAGTGACGTTGACCGATGGTCAGCAGGCCATGATAGGCCCGTATCTGTTAAAGGTTGAGCCAGCGCCGCCCGATGTGAATATTTCTGTTTCATTAGAGTTATCACACCGCTTACCCGATGATTTTCAGGATTTAAAAGCCCGCACGCATGAGCCGTTGCAAGGCTCATCGTCAGTCAAGCGTAAAATTGCTTTTGGCTTGTTTGCATTCATTGCATTGATATTTTTAGCGCTGCCTTTGGCTCAAAATTTATCCCCCCGATTGCATGCCACCATGGAAGAACTGCCGATGGGGTTTGATCGTGTCTGGAGTCCTGGCCATATTTCAAACGCCCACCTGCATTTTGGCTCGCAATGTTTTAATTGCCATGAAAAACTCACGCAACGGGTGACCGATGCGGCGTGCTTAACATGCCATCAAGATACTGCGCCGCACATTGCAAAGCCGGCTTTGCAACAACAGGTGTTTAATCAAAAACATCGTTTTTCAGAGGGCATTCGTTGTGCAGAATGTCATCGTGAACATAAAGCGCCGGTTTCGCTCACGCGCCAAGATAACGCTAAGTGCGTGGAGTGCCATGGCAATATCAAAGCGGTTGATGCCAAAACTGAATTAAGCAATGTGCATGATTTTGACCATGATCATCCGCCTTTTAAACTTACATTTATGAAGGAAAATCATCAGGTTGAACGTATTTCTCAAACTGAAAAAGACCGCTTAATTGAGCACTCCGGCTTAATTTTTCCGCATTCGCAACATGTGGGAAAAGTGCAAGGGCCCAATGGCATGGCCGATGTGCGCGATTTAACTTGCACCAACTGCCATCGCCCGGAAGGCAAAGAAATGCGCTTTAGCGCACCAACATTTGAGCGCGACTGCAAAACCTGTCATCGTAAAGAACTCAAACTGGGGAGTGCAGAAAAGGTAATTTATGCACCGCATGGCAGTGTGCAACAGGTCGTGAGCGCCTTGCAAACACAAGCGCCAAAAGAGACCTCGGTCTACCTAGAGAACCTTAAAACGGAAGGCTGCGCGTATTGCCATGAAGTGTTAGAAACGCAAAAAGAAGAAGCACTGCCCTGGCAAATTAAGCCACTGACCATCAGCCATGATTGGTTTAGCAAGGCACACTTTAATCATGCCAAACACCGTACGCAACAATGCCAAGCTTGCCACGATGTCGAAAACTCCGAAACGAGCGAAGACGTTGCAATGCCGGATAAAGCGGTCTGTTTAAAATGCCATTCTGGTAATAAACCAAAATATAAACGCATTGCCAGTACATGCATGTCGTGCCACGAGTTTCATGACTCGCACGCAACACAAGAAGCTTTACTAAAAAAATGAGCTTTGCCTTAGAAATTAAGGCACGTTCACGCAACAAAATTTAAGCCATTTCATCGGCTAAAAATAGACGTAATCTTTTTGATGCTCTGCAAGCCTTGTAAATAAAGGCTTCCAGAGCATTATTTTTTTATCGCACGAAACTAGCCTTGTTTTAAATGAATTTTAACAGCACTCGGCGGATTTTTTCGAGGCATTGGCAAGAGAAAAAACCCGCCACTTTTTTATTCAAAAGGGCGGGTTTTTTTAGGCGAACTGTACGCAATGGTTCAGCGTGATTATTTCAAATCAAAACGGTCCGCGTTCATCACTTTGGTCCAGGCTTTCACAAAGTCTTGCACAAACTTCTCTTTTGCATCATCTTGGGCATACACTTCTGCATATGAACGAAGAATTGAGTTAGAGCCAAACACGAGGTCAACACGTGTCGCAGTCCATTTCACAGCACCTGTTTTGCGTTCGCGCACTTCATAGCGGTTTTTACCAACTGGCTTCCATGTGTAACGCATATCCGTTAAGTTCACAAAGAAATCATTGCTTAAAATACCCTCTCTATCAGTAAAAACGCCATGTTTTGTGCCGCCGTGGTTGGTGCCTAATACACGCATGCCGCCCACTAAAACGGTCATCTCATGTGCGGTTAAGCCCATGAGCTGCGTGCGGTCGAGCAACAGCTCTTCGGCTGAAACAACGTAGTCGTCTTTCAGCCAGTTGCGATAGCCATCATGCAGTGGTTCAAGCACGGCAAAGGAATCGACATCCGTCATTTCTGCTGTTGCGTCGCCGCGGCCAGGCGCAAAGGGTACGGTGATATTCACGCCCGCATCGCGCGCGGCTTTTTCAACAGCGGCCGTGCCTGCCAGCACAATCAAATCCGCCATGCTGACTTTTTTAGGCAACGCTGCTTGCATGCTTTCAAGCACACGAAGCACTTTTTGCAGTCTGGCGGGTTCATTGCCTGCCCAGTCTTTTTGCGGCGCTAAGCGAATTCTGCCTCCATTTGCTCCGCCACGGAAATCAGAACCGCGGAAAGTGCGTGCACTATCCCAAGCAGTTGCAACTAATTCGGCAATGCTCAAACCGCTGTTCAAAACCATGGTCTTGAGCTCGGCAATTTCTGTATCACTCAGGGTGTAATCGACAGGCGGGATAGGGTCTTGCCAAATCAGGTCTTCTTTCGGCACGTCTGCACCTAAATAACGGCGCTTTGGACCTAAATCACGGTGGGTTAATTTAAACCATGCACGTGCGAACACCTCAGAGAAATATGCTGGGTCTTTATAAAAACGCTCAGAAATCGCTTTATAAATCGGGTCTTTAATCATCGCCATATCTGCATCAGTCATGATGGGGTTATGGCGAATCGCCGGATTTTCAACATCAACTGGCCGGTCTTCTTCCTTAATGTTGATGGGCTCATACTGCCACGCACCCGCTGGGCTCTTTTTCAACTCCCAATCGTAATTGAAAAGTAGGTAAAAATAGCCGTTGTCCCATTGGGTTGGGTTGGTCGTCCATGCGCCTTCAATACCGCTTGAAACCGTGTCTCGGCCAGCACCACTGCCGTTCGGATTGTGCCAGCCAAAACCTTGCGCTTCCACATCAGCCGCTTCTGGGTTAGGCCCGAGTTTACTTGCATCGCCGTTGCCGTGCGCTTTACCTACCGTATGGCCGCCAGCGGTCAGGGCTACGGTTTCTTCATCGTTCATGGCCATGCGCGC
>JAKPIR010000247.1 GCA_029549705.1 Pseudomonadota bacterium
GCCTTTATTTATAAGGCTTATAGAGCATCGAAAAAGGTTGAGGCATCTTCAAGTATCGCCTTCAACTTTTAAATCAGGAATATGATTAAACGCAATGCGCATCGGTGCGTCTTTGAGCGCATCGTGTGCGCCACCAAAATAAATGGTGTTTTTGCCAAATTTCAAATTGAGCGTATCAATGGCCTTACTCAGTTTTTTCTCATTTTCAAGCGGCTCAACTTGAAACAAATCACGTGCCACTTCTTCAGCCGTCAGCAATCCTGAAAAATTAACGCCCACCGCAAAAGGCTCATGCTGCGTCTTTGGGTAATGCTGCAAAAAGGTTTCGAGCGCTTCAGTGAGCCTCAGCGTATTGTCGGTGGCCGAAATATCGCTTTCCATCTTCCAGCTTGGCGCATCGCGAAACTTCACTTTCACGCTGATGTGTGAAGCCAGCAATTCATAGCTGCGCATACGCATGCAGGCTTTTTGCAGCAGTCGATGCAATACCGCCCTTGCACCCGCTTCATTGCGCTGCTCGGGCGGCATTACGTGCGAATGTCCTAAGCTGCTACGTGCATTTTTCACGTAATAAGGCTCTAGGCCGCGTAGCTTGTCATACATACGCTCACCTTCAATGCTACCCCACGCTGTTTGCAATTGCTGGCGATTGGCGGCGTATAACTGCTCCACCGTGGTAATTTTGTAGCGGTTTAACCGTGCTTCCATTTGTTTGCCGATGCCGTTTAAATCACGCAGTTTTAAGTGAAATAGGCGCTGCGGCAACTCATGCTGTTCAATCAGCACGCAGCCGTCCGGCTTTTGCATGTTCGATGCCGTTTTGGCCAAAAAAGTATTGGGTGCAATACCGATAGAACAGCGAATGTAATCAAAGCGTTTGCGAATCGCGCGTTTTATTTTAGCAGCAAGTTTGAGTGCGTTTTCTGGCAGTTGCTGGCTACCGGTGAGTTTGCAGACCATTTCATCAATCGACAGCACTTTTTCAACGTGCGTGCAGCTTTCAACGATTTCAATTAACTCATGGTGCAAGGCCACGTACACGGGCGGTCGCGCTTGCACAAACACCATGTCGGGGCAAAGCTTGCGCGCGCCACGCACCCCCGTACCCGTTTTAACGCCAAACGCTTTGGCCTCGTAACTGGCCGCAATGCAACAGGTTGTCTCAGCCATCACCGCCACCACGCCCACAGGTTTACCGCGCAGTTCTGGCACAAGCTGCTGCTCAACCGAGGCAAAGTAAGAATTAAAGTCGACGTAGAGCGCGTTTAAAGCCATGCTAAAAAAATTCAAAAAAGTTGCAATGTTTTAGATGTAAGATGGACTAACAATGATACGCTTGGGTCTCGCAATTGATGAAACATTTCATTGATGAATATTGAAAGGGCAGTCATGAATAACGAACAAATCGCTATTTTTGCAGGCGGTTGCTTTTGGTGCACCGAACCCGTATTTAGCCAGCTACGTGGCGTAAGTAGCGTTGTATCTGGCTATATTGGTGGCCACACGATTAACCCGACTTATAAAAGCATTTGCAATGGCGATACTGGCCATGCCGAGGCGGTCAAAATTACTTTTGATGCCAGCCAAATCAGTTTTGAAACGTTGCTTGAAGTGTTTTTTGTATCGCACGACCCCACTACACTCAATCGTCAGGGCAACGACATTGGCACACAATATCGCTCCGCAGTGTTTTGCCAAAATCAGGCGCAAGTCGCGGCCGTAAAAAAAATCATTGCCGACTTCAACGAAGCCAATGTTTTTGGTGCACAAATTGTGACGCAAATCAATCATGCAGAAGTTTTTTATCCGGCTGAAGATTATCACCAAGATTATTTTGATAAAAACCCGGCAAATCCTTACTGTCTGGCAGTTGCCGCACCCAAGTCGGCAAAAATCCGTGCCAAGTTCGCGCAACTCATTAAAAATTAAGTTTTACTCCCTAGCCACTGCCTGCGCCAAAAAATCAAAATCATGACTAGCGCAATGCCAGACATGATACCAAGCGCCCACCAAAAGCCGTTGCGATCATCTATCCAAGGCATCCAGTGAAAGTTCATGCCAAAGATACCCGCAATGAGGGTAGCCGGCATAAAAAGCATAGCCACCACAGTTAAAGCGCGCACTTCCAAATTCACCCGCTGGCTGACGCTGGCCATATAAATATCCATCATGCCACTTAAACTATCGCGGATTGACTCCAGTGACTCAATAAAATTCACCGTGTGGTCATAGACATCGCGTAAGTACGGCACGGTACTTGGCTGAAAAAAACCGTGTTCATTGCGTGTCAAGCTATTAACCACCTCTCGTAGCGGCCACACAGCACGGCGCAACTCAATACTGGCATGTTTTAATTGATGAATATTGTGCAGTTCTGCATTGGTGGGATTGGCTAATAGCGCTTCCTCCAGTGTTTCACTCGCGTCACTGACCGCTTCCAGCACACTAAAATAGCGGTCCACCACACTGTCTAATAAGGCATATGCCAAATAGTCTACGCCTTGCTCGCGTATATACGCATGACTGGCGCGCATACGCTCACGAATCGGTGCAAACGCACCGGTAGACCGCTCTTGAAAAGTCAGCAAAAAATGCTTGCCCAATATCATGCTAATTTGCTCAGAACTGACTGATAAACTTTCTGGATGATAATAAAAATGACGCGTTTCTAAAAAAACATAATCGCCAAATTCATCAATTTTAGGGCGCTGTTCGGTATTGAGAATATCCTCAATCACTAAAGGGTGCAGATTAAATAAATCCCCCAGTTTTTTAATCACATCAACATCATGCACGCCGTGTACGTTCAGCCATAGTTTTTTGCTTGGGTCATGTTTAAAATTGGCCAATTCACCAATGGCTAAATCAGCCTCAATAATACTGTCTGCATCATAAGTAATTTGTGTAATCTTCACTGCATCAAAGTGCTTGACGTCAGCCTCTCCAACATACACCAGCGAACCCGGTGGCAGACCGATTTTTTTGTTGCGGATTTTTTTATGTTTTCGCATGGGCAATATAATAACTTATTCTGCACGCAATGCGTCAATTGGGTCTAAGCGAGAGGCGCTAACGGCTGGCAACACCCCTGCTAGCAAGCCAATCACACCTGAAACTACCAACGCAACTGCCGCAAAACGCCAAGGCGTGTGTACTGGAAAGCTTGGTATGAGCAGATGCAATAGTTGCGCCAACCCTATACCAAACAGTAGACCCATCACACCACCAAGCACCGCCAAAATAACGGATTCACTTAAAAACAAGCCCAGAATTGTGCGCCGACGCGCGCCTAACGCGACCAACAGCCCAATTTCGTTGGTACGTTCTGTCACTGAAATCGTCATGATGGTAACAATACCCACACTGCCCACCAGCAACGAAATACCGCCCAGCGCGCCTACAGCCATTGTGAGAATGTTCAGGATATTTGAAAGCGTTTTCAGCATATCTTCTTGGGTAGTAATCGTAAAATCTTCGCGGCCATGGCGTAATTTCAATCGCTGCTTGACGGCCTCTGCCACTGCGGCAGACGAAGCACCTTCCTTATACAGCACATGAATTTCCATTAAGCCCTCACGGTTATATAACTCCAAAGCGCGTTCAGCAGGAATATAAGCAGTGTCATCTAAGTCAACACCAAGAAACTGGCCTTTTGGCGCTAGAACACCAATCACCCTAAAATGCAGACCACCGATGCGCACCCGCGCACCGAGCGGGTTTTCAGTACCAAATAATTCTTTACGAAGCTTACTGCCCAACACCACAAAAGCGCGCGAACTTCCTGCCCCTTCAGCAGGCAAAAAACTGCCTGTTTGCACCTTAGCACTGAACACATGCATAAAATCTGCATCCACGCCGTAGATTGTGCTGCGCCGTAACCGACCGTTCGCTTCAACTTCAGAATTGCCCCACACTGTTGGGCTGGCACCCGTGACATTGGGCAGTTTTTTAAGCGCGTTGGCGTCTTCCATGGTGAGTAAGCGCGCGGTAGTGGGGAAGCCCGTTGGCGGCTGACCGCCTGTTTTCACTTTGCCCGGTGAAATGCCGACAACATTGGTGCCAAACTGGGTGAACTCTTTTAACACAAACTGATGCACACCCTCGCCAATCGAGGTGAGTAAAATCACTGCGGCAATACCCACTGCAATGCCTAACAACGTCAAAAAGCTACGTAAACGGTGCGAGATAATCGCTTGCAGGGCAAATCGGCCAGCATCAGCTAACAACATGATTTATCGCTTAGAAAGGGCTTGTATCGGGTCAAGCCGCGCGGCACGGCGCGCAGGCATCACACCGAACACCAAGCCAGAAATGATTGCTGTGGCTAAGCCAGCCAGCACGGCCCATAACGGCGGATAAGCGGGAAAGGTAGGGTACAGTTGGCGTAATACAGCCGCCCCCGCGTACCCCAAGCCAACGCCAACCACCGCACCAGACAAGGACAACAAAATCGCCTCCACCATAAATAACTGTCGCACCGCAGAGGAAGTCGCACCAAGCGCTTTGAGCAGGCCAATTTCGCCCGTGCGCTGCGTCACGGATACCAGCATCACATTCATTACCAAAATGCCCGCGACCGCTAAGCTGATTGCCGCAATACCCGCAACCCCCAATGTGAGTACATTCAGAATTTTATCGAAGGTTTCCAAAATCGCATCTTGCGTAATCACCGTCACATCTTCTTCACCATCATGACGCTGAGTGATTGTTTTGAGTACCCGTGCTTTGGCCTCATCAATTTGCTCACGGCTACCGACTTCGACCAAAATTCGAAACAGGGTATTGCTGTTCAACATGGCTTGCGCCGTGGCCACCGGCACAATCAGCAGTTCATCCGTGGTCATGCCCATGCCCTGCCCGCCTTCAGCTAAAACACCAACGACGCGTAGCCTTCTGTCGCCCACCCGCACGGTTTTGCCTAGGGGATTTTCTGCGCCAAATATTTCGCGGCGAATCACCGCCCCCAGCACCACCTCAGCCGAACCACGCCCCACTTCATCTTTAGAAAGAAATCGTCCAAGCCCAACCTTCATTTGCCGCACTTTGATGTACTCATCATTGGTACCCAGCAGCATGGCTTCGCGCAACTTTCCTGCGGCGTTAATTTCGGTGGTGGCCACCAAAATTGGTGCGATACGTTTCACTGACGGCAGCTTGAGCAATGCTTCGGCATCCTCTACGGTTAGGTCGCGCGGCGTACTTGTGACCAGATTTGCTGGGTTAAACCCGCGCGTTTCTGAACGGCCTGGCAAGACAATCACCAAGTTTGTACCAATCGCAGAAAATTGGTCCACGACATAACGCCGCGCGCCATCGCCCAAGGCGGTGAGCATCACCACCGCTGCCACGCCAATCGACATTGCCAGTACCAGCAAGCCTGCACGCAATGGTGCGGCGGTAGCGGCATTGGTCGCAAAACGAAAAGTGTCAGTAACTTTCAAGGTCAAATCCTTTATGATTTAACTTGAAGATTGGAAGTGAGTCGTTCATGGCGCATCATTTGGCACAACAGCGCCATTTGTCACATCACGCGCAATGCCGCCATCCACCATTCTGATTTGCCGGCGTGCCCGCGCACCCAACGTTTGGTCATGCGTCACCACAATTAGCGTCATGCCTTGTGCATTGAGTTTTTCAAGTAGTTTCACAACTTCTTCACCAGTGACGCGGTCAAGATTGCCTGTTGGCTCATCCGCCAGCAACACTGCCGGGCGTAAAATCGTGGCTCGTGCAATGGCCACCCGCTGACGCTGTCCGCCTGAAAGTTCATTCGGTCTATGGTTGGCTCTGTCAGTCAAACCATATTCTTGCAGTGCCTGCGACACCCGCTTGGCGCGCTCGGTTTTTGAAAAGCCGGCAAGCACTAAAGGTAACTCGATATTTGCGGCGGCAGATAAGCGCGGGACTAAATGAAAACTCTGAAAAATAAAGCCAATCCGTTCACTACGCACTGCGGCAAGCTCATCCGCACCTAATGTCGTCACATCGCGGCCTTCTAACATGTACGTGCCTTCATCGGGGCGGTCAAGCAAGCCAATTAAATTCAGCAAGGTGGATTTTCCAGAGCCGGAAGGCCCCATCACGGCAATGTATTCGCCGTGCGCAATCGTCAAATTTACATCGCATAGCGCGTGTACTTTGCTATCACCTAAATAAAACGTACGGTTGATGCCATGCAGAGAAACTAAGGTTGAAGTCGGGCTTTCGTCTGACATAAACGATTATTTCGCCTTGATTTTATTGGTAGCGGCATCGCTGCCATTTTCAGGCACTACTTTGATGCCGGCTTTTACGCCCTCGCGCTCAAGGGATGTCACAATGCGGTCACCCGCTTTTAGGCCTTCCAGCACCTCGGTGTACTCCCAATTGGTGATGCCGGTTTTAATGGCACGCTCTTCCAGCATTTGCTTGGCTGGCTGATACACCAGCACCTTGTTACCTTCTAACAAGGCGGTGGTTGGCACGCGCAAAGTATCTTCGCGGCTTTCCAGCACAATCTCAACATCGGCGCTGTAACCCACTAGCAGCTTTTTACCGTCTTCAGGATGATCTAACGACACTTCCACATCTACGGTACGTGCTTGTTTTTCAACCGCCACCACATAGAGCGCCACGCGTTTTACATGGCCTTTTAACGGCTGATTCGGCAATGCGTCCAAAGAAACCCGCGCCGCTTGGCCAATATGAATTTTTGGTGCATCTACTTCATCCATCGGCGCTTCAATATACAGACAAGAGTCATCTATCAAATCAATGGCGGGCGGTGTGGCAACACCGGGCGGTGATGGCGTGGTATATTCACCCAGTTCACCGACAATATCCGCCACAATGCCATCAAATGGCGCAACTAAAACTGTGCGGTTTTGCTCTACCTGCGTTACTTTTACGCGCGCTTGTGCCTGATTCACATCAGCGCGCGCAGCATCGCACGCCGCGCGGCGCGCTTGCGCCTCATAACGCGATTTTTCTTCACCGCTTTTTGAAATAAAGCCCTTCGCACGTAGCTCGGCCATGCGCCCGGCCTCACGCTCGGCGTTTTCTGCCATGGCACACGCCTCGGCAATGCGCTTTTTACTGCTGGTTACTTGGGCCAGTGCCAAGTTACCTTGCGCTTGCTGGTCGTCGTTCCACAAGCGCAACAGCACTTGGCCTTTTTTAACGTGATCGCCCTTTTTAACACCCAAAAACGCTATGCGCCCGCCGCTGATGGGCGACAGCCTTGTGCGCAAACAAGCCTCTACACTGCCGGCGCGCGTATTGGCCACACTGGCCTCCACCTTGCCACGCCCCACTTCAACCAAGGTAACCGTAATCGGCTTTGGGCGTGTAAACCACCAAAATGCAGTGCCAATACTGGCGATGACGAAAAGAACAATCAGAATGCGACGTATCATTTTTAAATTAAGGTTTTTACCTGTAAAGGGTTAATGTAATGATACTGTTAAACACGAGTATTGAGTGCATCGGGCGCAATGTTTACGTGTTCGCCCTTAGGGTATAACGCCTAATGAAATTCGGCCGAAATAGCCGTTAAATGGTAGATTGAATGGCAGCACCCGTGGCAAAAAACGCGCCACCTGCAATGTGGTGAATGGTGCGCAGCTCATCATATCCATCAAAATGCCAATGCCCATCGGTAAAAACCCGTTCATCCGCATAAGCGGCAACGACTTCTGCAATAAATAAATCGTAAGTGTTTTGGTTATGTGGCTCGGGGATGATTTTGCACTCTAGCCACGCCACGCAGCCCGCCAGCAAGGGCGCTGCAATGTGCTTGGCGGCAAAGGTTTGTAGCTGGTTTTCTGCAAATTTATCGGTGCCTTGCAACTCGCGCCCTGAGTACGAGCCTAGCTTAGTGACTAAATCCACCTGCGCCACACACGGCACATTAATGGCCAATGTGCCTGAAGCCTCAATCAACTCGCGCGTATAGGTTTTTTTATCAATCACCACGCAAATTTTAGGTGGGTCAAAGTCGAGCGGCATAATCCACGCCGCCGCCATGATGTTTTGCTTGCCGTTATGGCTAGATGAAACAAGAATGGTGGGGCCGTGGTTTAGGAGGCGGTAGGCGTTTTTTAAATCAATCATTGAGCAACTAGGAATTGTTAAGGGTTGAACTTATTTTCGATAAAGTCAATAACCTCTATCGATTTATCTAAGTAATCTTTTACTCTATGAATCGTTAGCCCCACATCTTTTCCATGCGCGATTTGATGACGATTATTCATAATTGAATCAATTGCATCCTTTCGGCCAGCTTCATTTGAATAAACTTCAAGTTCAACAGACCAAGATTTATTGAACATTCTAACTATATCAACTAGCTTTTGAGTTTTGGGGTTTTGTATTTGATTTAGCTGTGTAGTGCAATAGCTCAATACTTGAGGGTGAGCTCTATGTGAGCAATATTCTAGACATGTAATTTTTATTGAGTTTTCAATTAAACCAGACGTTAAAATACATAAATACTTTGCCCAGTGAGCTTGCAAATCTAGATCAGCACTTTTAACAATATCTTCCTTTGATAAAAGGAAGCGCAGTTTCTGAATTTGACTGGATATTTCTCTATTTTTCACGACTAAAAATACTTTACACTGAGATATAACAATCAATTGCCAAGGCAATACGATTTTTTACTCTTTCTGTATCTGATGTACTCTCAGAAACTATTTTTTTATATTCATCGTCACCAAGTAAAGTGTTATATGCAGTTGCAACCTGATATGTAGAAATTGGTTTACCAGATGAAATCCTCATAGCCAAACCGACCATGTTGGAATCAAAAACTGCAGCATTTAAAGCTCGTTCAGGCCTAAAAGCCCCTGCTCCTAATGATTTAAAGAACATAGAAATTGTTTCTTTGAATATGTTAGCAGTTGCGTTGCAGTATTCACTGCTAGGGTTTTTATTAGTTTTATTATATCTATTTAAAAACTCGCTTATTGGCCGAACATAATTTTGACTTTGGTTAAATAGAGCGATGAATCTTAATATTAACTCTCT
>JAKPIR010000248.1 GCA_029549705.1 Pseudomonadota bacterium
GCCTTTATTTATAAGGCTTACAGCGCCTTGAAAAAGGTTGGTGATAAAACAGCACTCGGCATCATGAATTTACGTAGTGCATATTAGGTAAGTTAGCGGTGTTGCAAAGATTAAACTGCGCGCACAATTCGTTTCACGTTGTAGCACTTAATTCATCAAGGCAGCAGCGAATTACTTAACTTACTAATAAAGGAAATTAATCATGTGGACAACTCCAGCAGCTACTGAAATGCGTTTCGGTTTTGAAGTAACAATGTACGTTTGCAATAAATAATTGCAAGGTATGAAAAAGGCTACCACAAGGTAGCCTTTTTAATTTAAGCAGTATTTCCATATAGATTTTTTTTGAGTGATGATATGCATATTCATGTTTTAGGTGCCGGCGCAGGGGGTGGTTTTCCACAGTGGAATTGTAACTGTTTTAATTGCGACGGCCTGCGTAAAGGCACCATTAAAGCCACTAAGCGCACACAATCTTCGATTTGTGTATCGAGCGATGGTGTGAATTGGGTATTATTTAATGCCTCACCTGACGTATTACAGCAAATTCAGGATTTTCCTGCATTGCAACCTGCGCGGGCCATACGCGATACTGGCATTCAGGCTATTGTTTTAATTGATGCGCAAATTGACCACACCACCGGTTTATACATGCTGCGCGAAGGAATAGTGAAGCGCGAAATTTATTGCACCGATATGGTTTATGGCGATTTAACGTCTGGTAACCAAGTGCTGAATATTTTGGGCCACTACTGCGGTATCAATCATCATCAGATTCCGATTGATGGCAAAACCAGTTTTACGATTCCCAACGTGCCGAACTTAAAATTTACTACCGTTGCGCTAAAAAGCGCGGCACCGCCTTATTCGCCACATCGCAATAATCCGCAGGCGGGTGACACGGTTGGCGTATTGATTGAAGAAATTAGCACAGGCAAAAAATGCTGGTATTCGCCTGGCTTGGCAGAAATTGAACCGCACTTGCCCGAACTCATGCACCAAGCAGATTGCATTATGGTCGATGGCACGTTTTGGACCGACACCGAGATGATTGATTTAGGCTTAATGACCAAAACCGCGCGCAGCATTGGGCATAACCCACAATCGGGTGAAAACGGCATGATTGAAGATTTAGATAAGTTTGGTTTAACCAAAAAAGTGCGTAAAGTGTTGATTCACATCAATAATACCAATCCAATTTTGCGGGAAGATTCAGCCGAGCGTGCAATTTTGAATGATCACAGCATTGAAGTTGCCTTTGATGGCATGGACATAATTTTATAAGGACAAAAGAAAATGGCGAATGAAACACTAGCACCTTGGAGTCGTGAAGAATTTGAGGCGAAACTGCGTGAAAAAGGCAAGGGTTACCATATTTACCATCCCATTCACGTGTTGATGTATGAAGGCAAGCTCTCACAAACGCAAATGCAGGCTTGGGTGGCGAACCGTTATTACTACCAAATCGCCATTCCGATGAAAGATGCGGCAATTCTTTCAAACTGCCCAGACCGTGAACTGCGCCGCGGCTGGATTCAGCGCATTTTTGACCATGACGGAAGCGGCCAGATTGCAGAAGGCGGCGAAGGCGGTATTGAAGCGTGGATTCATTTAGGCCACGCGGTTGGCTTAACGCGTGAAGAAGTGATGTCGCTTAAACTTGTGGCACCAGGAACACGCTTTGCCGTAGATGCGTACATTAACTTTGCCAAACAACGTCCTTGGCAAGAGTCAGTCTGCTCAAGTTTAACTGAGCTGTTTGCGCCGCATATTCACCAACAACGCATTGATTCATGGCCTGATATGTACCCCTGGATTAACCCAGAAGGCATGCAATATTTCAAAAATCGCTTAACCCAAGCGCGCCGAGACGTAGAGCAGGGCCTATCCGTAACGCTAGATTACTTTGGCCGTTCGCGTGAGTTGCAAATGCGCGCACTTGAAATTCTGCAATTCAAATTAGACGTGTTATGGGTGATGGCCGATGCGATTATGTTGCAATCTGCGGATATTAAAGTTGAAGGCCGTGACTATTTACGCCAACCAGTGATGAACGTGAGTTAATGCAATATGTCAGATAATATTCAACACAGTGACGTTTATGCAATCGCGCCGCATCATCGCTTTCAGTGGGAAGAAGCACAGCAATGTTATGTCATTCTATTTCCTGAAGGTATGGTCAAACTCAATGGTGGCGCGGGTGAGGTATTAAAGCGTGTGAACGGTAGTGCCAGCGTAGCAGAAATTATTGCGGATATTAAAGCGACATTTCCTGATGTACCCAACATTGAAGCCGATATTATGGGCATGTTTGAGTTGGCGCTGGGTAAGCAGTGGCTGGTTAAGCGCTAGTACAATCTTGAAGTAATCATCATTTGCGCATTGATTTGCGCGATAGGAACAGCATATGACACAAAATTCATTAGGTGAATCTGCAGTGCAAAAAGCCGTGCAAAGCCAGCAGGTCAATAATGGCGTGCTGGCAAGCGCCACACAAACACAGCCTTTGTGGTTGTTGGCAGAAATCACGTATCGCTGCCCGCTGCATTGTGCGTTTTGTTATAACCCAACCGACTACGATAAGCACACACAAAACGAGCTAAGCACTGAGCAATGGATACAGACCTTGCGTGATGCGCGTAGACTGGGCGCGATTCAGCTGGGTATTTCAGGTGGTGAGCCATTATTGCGTGACGATATTGAAGACATTGTCATCGAGGCGAAAAAACTCGGTTATTACAGTAATTTGATTACCTCAGGCGTTGGCCTCACAGAAAAACGCATTCAAGCGTTCAAAGAGGGCGGTTTGGACCATATTCAGTTGTCCATGCATGATATTACGGAAGAAATTAATAATTTTATTACCAACACCAAAACCTTCGAGCTAAAGAAAAAAGTTGCTGCCATGATTAAAAATCATGGCTATCCAATGGTGTTAAATGTAGTGATTCACCGCTACAACATTGGCCACATGAAAGAAATTTTGGAAATGGCCGAAGCCTTAGGTGCGGATTACATTGAACTGGCCAATACCCAATATTATGGTTGGTCGCTGGTGAATCGCAGCCAATTGATGCCCACCAAAGAGCAAGTAGAGGAAGCAGAAAGAATCGCCAACGCGCACCGTGCCAATACCAACAGTAAAATGAAAATCTTTTTTGTGGTGCCCGATTATTTTGCCGAACGCCCCAAAAAATGTATGAACGGCTGGGGCGAAGTGTTTATGATTGTCACCGCTAATGGCGATGTGCTGCCATGCCATTCTGCGCGCGTGTTGCCCAACATGAAGTTCCCGAATGTGAAAGACAGCGATTTAGGCTGGACATGGAAAGATTCGCCGGCCTTTAACCAGTATCGGGGCGATGCCTGGATGAAAGAGCCGTGTCGCAGTTGCTCAGAAAAAGCCAATGATTTGGGCGGCTGTCGTTGCCAAAGCTTTTTGCTGACGGGCGATGCTGAAGCAGCTGACCCCGTGTGCACAAAATCCCCGCACCGTCATTTGATTGACCAAGCGATTGAAGACGCCAAAAATCCGCAATTACAGGCGCAACCGATTGTGTTCAGAAATGATAAAAATTCTAAAAAAATCATCGAAGGTGAATTTCAAGAACGGTTAACCGAGTTTCATGCCCTACCTTAATTAATAGCCGTTATAATCCAAGGCGCATTTATAACAATGCGCCTTTTTTATTGATCGAGTTATACGCATTTGAAAACCCATTCTAAATTACTGGTTTATGTACTCGCAAGCTTGGCCGCGCTCGCGCCCTTTGCGATAGACACTTACTTGCCGGCCTTTCATGCCATGGCGGAGGATTTTGCAACGTCTGACGTGCATATTCAGCAAAGCCTCACCTTTTATTTATTGCCTTATGCGCTTATGACATTGTGGCATGGCGCAATTTCTGATGCCATTGGGCGCATTACCACCATCAAATGGGGATTGGGCATTTTTGTATTGGCCAGCATTGGCTGTGCGTTTGCCCCGAATGTTGAAACGCTTTGTTTTTTTCGGGCATTGCAGGGCGCCAGCGGTGGGGCGGGTAATACTGTTGCACGGGCGATGGTGCGTGATTTGTTTGAAGGGCCGCAGGCGCAACGTGTGATGGCCACCGTGCAGATGTTATTTGGCATTGCACCAGCAGTAGCGCCTATCATTGGCGGGCTGTTACTCGGCATTCACTGGCAGGCTATTTTTATTTTTCTGGCGATTTATGCGGCCTTGAGTTTGTGGGCGGCGGCAAAATACTTACCTGAAACCATGCCGCCTGAAAAACGGCTTAAACTCTCAGCGCATCACGTTTTAGCGAGCTATAAAACCATTTTTAGCGACCATGAATACACCAAACTTTGTGTGGCGCTTGGGGCAAATTTTGCGGCATTTTTTGTCTATGTGCTAGCGAGCCCGGTTTTTTTAGGCAAATTGCTGCATTTAACGCCACAGCAATACGGCTATTTGTTTATTCCTACCGTCACAGGCATGGTGCTGGGTTCTTATATGGCAAGACATGTCGCAGGTGTCTACAGTACCAAAAGTGTACTTAAAGCGGCCTTTGGCTGGATGCTGGCGATGGTGCTGTTGAATATTGTGATTTGCTACACGTTACCTGCCAGGCCATTGTGGAATATTTTACCGATAGCCCTGTTTAACATTGGCATGGCGCTCGCTATGCCCATTCTGTCTCTGGCAGCGCTTGACCGCCATCCAGAAATTCGCGGCACGGCAGCTTCAGGCCAAGCGTTTGTGCAAATGGCACTTTCAACCATTTCAGCCGGCGCGATCGTGCCGCTGGTCTGGAGCAATGTTGCAGGGCTCGCCTGGGTGATGGCCGCTTATTTATTACTAGGAATCGGCGTGATTTCTACCAGCAAGCTATTTCACCAAACACCCTAAATCTGGCCATTAAAATAGACTCAAAAAAATGGATTTTTAGTCCATTTTTATTAGCAACCTTTTTCGATGCCATGAAAGCCTTATAAATAAAGGCT
>JAKPIR010000266.1 GCA_029549705.1 Pseudomonadota bacterium
GCAAGTCATTCACCAAGCTGGCGTTAAGCATATTGAGGCTTTAAAAAAGAATTATGAAAACGCAGGCGTTGTAGCGGAATCAAAAGCCTTTATTGATGACATGGCCAGCATGTACGCTTGGGCAGACTTTGTGATTTGTCGCTCAGGCGCGCTGACAGTGGCAGAGATTTCAGCGGTTGGTTTGGGTTCGCTCATGGTGCCATTCCCTTTTGCTGTGGATGATCACCAAACCACCAATGCCTTGTACTTAGTTGAAAGTGGCGCAGCGTTTTTAGTGCAACAAAAAACATTATCGGTAGAAACTTTGGCAGGAATCATCAGTGGTTTAAGTCGCGAGGAATGTTTGTCTATGGCAATAAAAGCACAACAGCTAGGCAAGCCAAATGCAACAGCCGATGTTGCAAAAGTATGTATGGAGGTAGCGCTTTAGCGTAAAAAACATGAAACATAAAGTCAAAAACATACATTTTGTGGGCATCGGCGGTTCTGGAATGAGCGGTATCGCCGAGGTGCTGCTGAATCTTGGGTTCAGTGTAAGCGGCTCAGATTTGGCTGTGAATACAACAACAAAGCGTTTGGTAGACTTTGGGGCAACGGTCTATCAGGGGCATGAGTCAGAGAACCTAGGGGATGCAGACGTGGTGGTTGTATCTTCTGCTGTAAATGAAGCAAACCCGGAGATTAAAGCGGCAAGGGCTAAGAATATCCCTGTCGTTCCGCGCGCACTGATGCTGGCTGAACTGATGCGTTTCAGACAGGGCATTGCAGTTGCTGGCACACATGGCAAAACGACAACAACAAGTTTAATCGCCAGTATTCTAGCCGAGGCGGGCATGGACCCGACCTTTGTGATTGGCGGAAAACTGGAAGCCGCAAATGCCAACGCAAAATTAGGGACTGGTGAGTATATTGTCGCAGAAGCGGATGAGTCTGATGCCTCATTTTTACACTTAACACCAGTTTTGGCGGTAGTGACAAATATCGACCAAGACCATATGGATACCTACGAGCACAATTTTGATAAGCTCAAAAGTGCATTTGTAGAATTTTTACAGCAGCTTCCATTTTGGGGTATGGCAGTCGTTTGTGTGGATGACGCAAATATTCGTGAAATTTTGCCTAGGGTTACGAAGCCAGTGACGACTTACGGTTTTAGTGATGACGCCAAAGTGAGAGCATTCAATGTGCGTGCAGATGATGGAAAGATGCATTTTAGCGTTCAGCGTATCAATGGTGTTACGACTGAATTTGATGTGACGCTTAATTTACCCGGAAATCATTATGTACTCAATGCATTGGCAGCCATTGCAATTGCAAGCGAGCTCAATGTGCCAGATGAGGCCATCATCAAGGCACTTAAAGAGTTTAAAGGGGTAGGTCGACGTTTCGAGCGCTATGGTGAAGTGCCCGTAAGAGCCTCGAGCGGAAAAGGAACCTTTACTTTAATCGATGATTACGGTCATCACCCTGTAGAGATGCAGGCGGTCATCTCTGCTGCACGTGCGGCTTTCCCTAATCGTCGATTAGTGATGGCGTTTCAGCCACATCGCTATACGCGCACAAGAGATTGTTTTGAAGACTTCGTACGCGTTTTATCTAGCGCGGATGTTGTCTTGCTAACTGAAGTATACGCGGCCGGAGAACTGCCCATTATTGCTGCTGATACGCGATCACTCATTCGTGCTATTCGGGTAGCAGGAAAAGTTGAACCTATCTTTGTTGAAACAACAGATGCGCTACCCGAAGCTATTTTGACGGTTGCACAACCGAATGATGTTGTGATTGTGATGGGCGCAGGTTCAATTGGTCAGGTTGCGAGTAGAACGAGAGGAATGGCTTAAGTGAATGCTAAGCGCCACATTTTGCAGGGGGATTTGGTGTTAACGCAAGGTAAGTTATTAATGGACGAGCCTATGGCACGTTATACGAGCTGGCGTGTTGGCGGCACTGCAGATAAAGCTTATGTTCCTACTGGGCTAGAGGATGTCGCAGCGTTTTTGCAAAGCCTGGATAAAAGCGAGCCCGTCCATTTTGTTGGGCTTGGCTCCAATTTATTGATTAGGGATGGTGGCGTACGCGGCACAGTAATTTTGATGCATAACGCATTGGTAGATATGGGGATGGTGGATAACAAGCTTTATGCAGAGTCTGGGGTAACTTGCTCTAAAGTCGCAAAATTTAGTGCAAAACAACATCGGCATGGGGCGGAGTTTTTGGCGGGGATTCCCGGAACGGTGGGTGGTGCATTGGCAATGAATGCTGGGTGCTACGGTGCTGAAACATGGGATGTGGTGAACAAAGTGATGACGGTGGATAGGCAAGGTGTGATTCGTTCTCGCAATAAATCAGAATATCACGTGAGTTATCGCCATGTTGAGATGCCCGCAGAAGAATGGTTTCTAGCGGCATGGTTTGATTTGCCTGAGGGAGACATGAACGAGGCGGAGCAGAAAATTAAGGCACTGCTAGCAAAGCGTTTGGCGACGCAGCCGTTGAATCTGCCAAATGCAGGTTCAACCTTTAGAAATCCTGAAGGTGATTATGCAGCGCGTTTGATCGAAGCGAGTGGTTTAAAAGGATATGTGATGGGAGGGGCGCAAGTTTCTGAAAAGCATGCCAATTTTATTGTGAATTTAGGAACAGCAACGGCATTGGATATTGAATTACTCATTAGGCACATGCAAGAGACAGTCATGAATAAATTTGGGATAGCGTTACAACAAGAAGTGCGGGTGATTGGTGAATATGCGTAAAAATTTCGGAAAAGTAGCAGTGCTATTGGGCGGAAAGTCAGGAGAGCGTGAAGTCTCGCTCAAAAGTGGCACAGCAGTGCTGGCAGCACTGAAGGCCAAAGGTATTGATGCGCATGCGTTTGATCCACGTGATAAGCCGCTGCATGATTTGGAACATTTTGACCGGGTGTTCATTTGCCTGCATGGTCGGTTTGGTGAAGATGGTTGCATGCAAGGGGCACTTGAAATGTTGCATATTCCTTACACCGGTAGCGGCGTGATGGCTTCGAGCATCGGCATGGATAAATGGCGGACCAAACTGCTATGGCGTGCGATGAATATTGTGACGCCGGACTTTGAACTGGTGACAGAACACGCCGATTTTGATGCTATAGAGGCCAAACTGGGTTTACCTTTGTTTGTGAAGCCGGCCAATGAGGGGTCTAGCATTGGCATTAGCAAGGTGAAGTCCGCAGGTGGTCTGCAGGCAGCATATGAATTGGCCGCAAAGGCAGATCCATTAGTGATTGCTGAAAAGTTTGTGGACGGTGGTGAGTATACCGTAGGCATTATCGGTGATGCGGCAGGTGGCTATACGGCTTTGCCAGTGATTAGAATTGTGCCAAAAAATGAATTTTATGATTTTGAAGCGAAATATCTGCGCAATGATACAGAGTATCTATGCCCATCAGGGCTCAGCGAGGAAAAAGAAAAACAAATTCAGCACGAAGCATTACAGGCATTTAAAACAATTGGTTGCAGGGGTTGGGGTCGCGTTGATTTTTTGATGGATGCTGCAGGGCGCCATTATTTTCTGGAGATTAATACGAGCCCGGGCATGACTGATCATAGTTTAGTGCCAATGGCTGCAAGAGCCGCTGGCATCAGCTTTGAGGATTTAGTCGTACGTATTTTGGAATTGGCCGATGTGGGATAAACCCAAATTATTGAATTGGATTGCCAACATGCTTTTTGCATTGAGTATGGTGGCGATTCTTTATGCAGCGCTATATGCGGTGGTGCATTTGCCGATATTTCCACTGCGTGAAGTGAAAATCGATGGGCAGTTGAACCATGTGAGTCGCGAGCAAGTAAAGTTAATTGTGAGTAGGCATTTAAAAGGTAATTTTTTTACGTTGGATTTAATGAAGGCGCGTAGTGCTTTTGAAAAACTACCTTGGGCACGTAACGTGAGCATCCGCCGTCGTTGGCCTGATAAGTTGGAAGTTGTTGTTGAAGAACATCAAGAATTAGCAAGGTGGGGTAGCACGGCGCTTGTCAATACGCATGGCGAATTGTTTTACGCAGCTACAAATAGTGAGCTACCTATATTTAACGGCCCTGCAGACAGTGTAATAGAGGTGGCATCACATTATGGGGAGTTTAGCAAAACGCTAAACGAAGCCAATTTAAAGATTGCTGGTTTGACACTTACCCCTAGGCGCGCATGGGAAGTCACCACTTCAAGTGGCATGCTCATTGAGTTGGGTCGCGTAGAAATGCAGAACAGAATTGAAAAATTTGCCAATGTTTATGTCAGCACGATTGCCGGGCTGAATAAAAAAATTGTATATGCAGATTTACGTTACCCGAACGGGTTTGCAGTGCGTAGACCTGCAGCAGACTTAAAACAGATGGAAGAAAAAATAAAAGAAGTTAACGCGATTAAAAAGAAGCCAGTCGCGCAAGTGAAGCCAAAACCAACAGAAGTAAGCCAACAGATATAAGCCGTGTTCAATCACGGAGGGAGTAAGAAATGAGCAGAATAAAAGAAGATAAAAATTTAATCGTAGGACTGGATATCGGCACCTCTAAAATTGTGGTGATTGTGGCTGAGCTGCTTCCTGAAGGCGCAGTCAAAGTCATCGGGTTGGGTCAGCATGTTTCGCGAGGCCTAAAAAAGGGCGTGGTAGTCAATATTGAATCTACCATGCAGTCAATTCAGCGCGCGCTGGAAGAGGCTGAATTGATGGCGGATTGCAAAATCAATAATGTATTTACCGGTATTGCCGGCAGCCACATCAAAAGTTTGAACTCGCATGGCATGGTCAAAATTAAAGATGCTGAAGTCTCGCAAATGGATGTCGATCGTGTGATAGAAACCGCGCGGGCAATTGCCCTGCCAGCGGATCAGCAGATTTTGCACATTCTTACGCAAGAATTCATTATTGATGGGCAGGAAGACGTGCGCGAGCCCTTAGGCATGAGTGGCATGAAGTTAGAAGTGAAGGTGCATATTGTCACTGGTGCAGTTGCTGCGGCGCAAAATATCGTGAAGTGCATCAAGCGCTGCGGTATTGAGGTGACAGATTTGATTTTACAACCACTGGCTTCAAGCTTGGCGGTGTTGACTGAAGATGAAAAAGAATTGGGTGTGTGCTTAGTGGATATTGGCGGCGGCACAACGGATATTGCCGTGTTCAAGCAAGGTGCGATTCGTCATACCGCCGTAGTCCCCATAGCGGGAGACCAAATGACCAATGATATTGCAGTGGCCTTTCGTACACCAACACAGTCTGCTGAAGACATCAAAATTAAGCATGGTTGCGCATTGCGTCAATTGGCTGACCCGCGTGAAGTGGTTGAAGTGCCTGGCGTTGATGGCCGTGATGCCCGCCAGTTATCTGTGCAGACGTTGGCAGAAGTGCTGGAGCCGCGCGTGGTTGAACTTTATGAGCTAGTGCTAGGTGAATTGCGCCGCAGTGGTATGGAAGACATGATTGCCTCTGGCATTGTGATTACTGGCGGTTCGGCAATGATGCGCGGCATGGTGGAACTTGGCGAAGAGATTTTCCATATGCCAGTGCGTATGGGGCTGCCAAGATATGTGGGTGGACTTTCTGAGGTGGTGAGTAATCCGCGTTATGCAACTGGTGTAGGCCTCGTGTTAATGGGCAAGCAACAGTTAGAAAGACATTTAACCGGGCAGCTAGAATCGACATCCTTTGGGCGAATGTTGGAAAAAATGAAGAGTTGGTTTCAGGGTAATTTTTAGTAGTAAGTGTGTAGTAGTAACGAGCAGTAAAAGGCAGAAGTAAATGGGGAGAGCTGTATTTTTGTGCAGCTTGTTAATCAAAAAAGAGGAGAAGCAACATGTTTGAAATTATGGAAAAAAATTCACAAGAAGCCGTCATCAAAGTGATTGGTGTCGGTGGTTGTGGCGGCAATGCAGTCGCGCATATGATTGAAAAAAATGTCAGCGGCGTAGAGTTTATTTGCGCCAATACTGACATGCAGGCGCTTAAAAAGAGCCAGGCAAAAACCATTTTACAAATGGGTATGTCCATGACTAAAGGCTTAGGCGCAGGTGCTAGACCAGAAGTAGGTCGGGAAGCGGCCATTGAAGACCGCAATGCGATTGCAGAGCTGATTGATGGTGCCGACATGCTATTTATTACTGCCGGTATGGGCGGTGGTACCGGTACAGGAGCGGCCCCGGTGATTGCGCAAGTGGCCAAAGAAATGGGTATTCTAACCGTAGCGGTTGTGACAAAGCCTTTCGCTTTTGAAGGCAAACGCACTAAAGTGGCAGTAGATGGCCTAGAAGAATTATCCAAGTATGTGGACTCTCTCATTGTGATTCCAAATGAAAAATTGATGGAAGTACTGGGCGAAGATGTGCCATTTTTGGAAGCCTTTAGAGCAGCGAATGATGTATTGCATAACGCCGTTTCAGGGATTGCAGAAATCATTAATTGCCCAGGATTGGTGAACGTGGACTTTGCAGACGTGCGTACAGTGATGAGTGAAATGGGCATGGCGATGATGGGTTCAGCCGTTGCAACAGGCCCTGACCGTGCACGTATTGCAGCCGAGCAAGCCGTGGCTAGCCCATTATTGGAAGATGTTAACTTGGCGAATGCACGTGGCGTTTTGGTTAACATCACCACTTCAGCATCTTTCAAAATGAAAGAGTACTACGATGTCATGAACACCATTAAAGCATTCACAGCTGAAGATGCAACGGTCATTGTGGGCAATGTGTTTGATGAAAGCATGGGTGATGGTTTACGTGTGACGATGGTTGCAACTGGATTATCTGGCGCTGCTCGCCGTCAACAAAAACCAGAGTTGCGTGTGATGACTCAAGAAGTCGTGCGTAATGGCACAACCAACCAGCCGATGTATATGGGTGCGGGTATGGCAACTGAGAGTGTGGCAATGGATGATGCACCGCAGGTATTTGGCTCAAACAGCCGTCGTGCACAAGCAGAAGCCATGAAAATGGCAGGGGTTGAGGAATATGATATTCCAGCTTTTTTACGCAAACAAGCAGACTAATAGCCGTTAAAGAGGCTTGAATTTATTGAATATTTTTTGCATGCATCATCATGCTCGGCATCCGTTACACTGGAGTTGCTGGCTGGTTGTGCTATCATATGCTTGATTTGTAAGATAAATTTTAAACCTTCGACAAAAGCTTTTGTCTGAGCAAAGTGTTGAAAGACGAAAAGGGCAATAACACCTACATGTTAAAGCAACGTACATTAAAAAAAGCAATTAGCGCCACTGGCGTTGGCCTGCATAACGGCGAAAAGGTTACTCTTACCCTGCGCCCAGCTGCTGCCAATACGGGTATTGTTTTCAAACGGGTTGATCTGCCTCAACCCAATGAAATTGTGGCTACAGCACATGCCGTGCATGATACTCGGCTGTGCTCAGCGCTTGAGGCCAATGGCGCGCGCGTTGCAACGGTTGAACATCTGATGTCTGCGTTGGCAGGCTTAGGTATCGATAATGTCTATGTGGATGTGGATGCTGCTGAAATTCCGATTATGGACGGCAGTGCAGGCCCTTTTGTTTATTTGCTGCAAGAAGCCGGCATTGCGGAGCTACCTGCCGCTAAAAAATTCATTCGCATTAAAAAAACGGTTGAAGTGAAAGAGCAAGATAAATGGGCGCGTTTTGAGCCGTATCATGGCTTTAAAATTGACTTCACTATTGCGTTTAATCATCCTGTTTTTGAGCATTCTGGTTGTCAGGTCAAAATTGACTTTGCGACGGATTCTTATATTCAGAAAATTAGCCGTGCACGCACATTTGGTTTTATGCATGAGGTGGAATATTTGCGCTCAAATGGCTTAGCGCGCGGCGGAAGCCTTGATAACGCGGTAGTGTTAGATGAATACCGTGTTATCAACACAGATGGGCTTCGCTATGACGATGAGTTTGCTAAACATAAAGTGCTGGATGCAATTGGTGATTTATATATGCTAGGCCACCCGATTTTAGGCGCTTTTTATGCCTACAAGTCTGGTCATGCGCTAAATAACCAGCTGATTCGCGCACTGATTCAAGATGAAACTGCTTGGGAATATGCAACTTTTGAAAATATTGAAGACGCGCCAAGCGAGCAACAAGCTAACGAATTTGGGAAAATGCACTACCCAGCGTTTGCCTGATGCGCGTATTTTGCGCTGTAATAAACGGGTTATTTTAGATCAACAATAAGACCAACCTTTTTCGATGCTCTGAGAGCCTTATAAATAAAGGATTACAGGGCAGTATTTTTTTCTCGGGTGTTTTTTGTGCACATATTGAGCATATTTGACGATGCGCATTTTGTGTACACCACTGAAATTTTTTGTGCAGATTTAAAGCACATCGCGCATTTTAAAGGGGCGAACCAATGAACTACATCCGCCTATTTATCGTGCTGGTCACGATCACATTTTCTAGTCAAACGTTTGCATTATCGGATGAAGCATTATTTCAGCGCGCCCGCACGTCTTACGCAGCCAAAAATGAATTTGCGCTCGTGGAAGAAGCGAGCCAGCTAAAAGACCAGCAATACCTCCTTGCGCCATACGCTGATTACTGGTTAATGCTTTTGCGGCTTCAGCAAAATACCGTGCGAGATGAAGAAGTCCAAAATTTTTTGGCACAATATATCGATATGCCATTTACCGACCGCGTGCGGGGAGAGTGGCTGAAAAAATTGGGTAAAGAGCAGAACTGGGCGCCATTTTTTGATGAATATGCCCTATTTAAACGCGAGGATATTGCAGTACTTTGCTATGCGCTACAGGGGCATCAATTATTAGGCGATGCCGAAGTGACTGCGCAGGCAAAGACCTTGTGGCTAACCCCTTCAGAGTTACCAAGCCAATGTACGCCAGTGTTTGATGCATTGCAGGCTTCAGGCGCGCTAACCAACGAGGATATTTGGTCAAGATTCAGGTTGATATTACATGTGGGTAAACTTGGCGTCGCCAAAGGCGTGGCAGCGCGTTTGGCCAGTGTAGATGCAACTCATTTGAAGTTACTCGACCGTGCATATCAATCACCACAAGCATTTTTAGATAAACCGCCCGTATCATTAAAAAGCCGTTTTGGTATAGAAGCGAGTTTGTACGCGGTTGATCGCTTAGCGCGCAATAATATTCAAAGTGCAATTGTCACTTATAAAAAAGTACAAAATTTATTAGAAGCAGAACAGCGTGCTTTTGGTTGGGGGCGAGTAGCGTATCATGCTGCACGTAGCCATCATCCGCAGGCGGTGAGTTATTATTATCTGGCTGAAGGTGCTGCACTTGATGAAGAGCAGCTTGCCTGGAAGGTGCGCGCAGCACTTCGAGACCAAGACTGGCCGACCGTGCTGGATGCAGTCAATGCAATGCAGCCAAAACAGTTAGAGCAAGGTGCCTGGCGTTATTGGAAAGCGCGCGCCATTAAAGTGGTGGAAGCCAATAACCCAGAAAAAAATGCCGAGGCAGGCGAGCTATTAAGCAAACTCTCAACCGAGCGCCATTTTTATGGTTGGCTGGCATTGGACGACATGGGCAGTGTGCTTAGCAATCCATCGGTTGATTTTGTACCTACCGATGCAGAAGTTAACGCAATTGCTAATCTGGCGGGTATCAAACGCGCGTTAGAGTTGCAGCGCTTGGATATGCGCATGGAGGCAAAGGCAGAATGGGCTTGGGCAATACGCAGTTTTGCTGATACGGAATTATTAGCTGCGGCGGAATATTCACAAAGAAAAAAATGGTATGACGTGGCCATCAGCACGGCAGATAATACGAAAGTCACGCATAACTTTAACTTGCGTTACCCTACCCCGTATCGCGAGATGTTTCGCACTTCATCTCGCGAGGTTGATATAGATGAGGCCTGGGTCTATGGCATTACCCGCCAAGAAAGCCGTTTTATGCATTATGCGAAATCTGGCGTTGGCGCCTCAGGGTTAATGCAGTTGATGCCTGCTACAGCTAAATGGGTAGCACAGCGCAAAGGGCTACGCAGTTACAATAACAGTATGATTCACGATTTAACCACCAATATCGATTTTGGTACTTACTATATGCGTTATGCGCTTGATTTAATGAATGGTAATGCGGTGATGGCCACAGCCGGTTACAATGCGGGCCCTAGCCGCGCAAAAAAATGGATGGCCGCAAAACCGCTAGAAGCCGCCATTTATATCGAAAGTATTCCATTTTTAGAAACTAGGCAATATGTTCAAAAGGTAATGGCGAATGCGCAAATGTATGCACCGCGTTTGTTAGAAAAAAATTCCGGCGTTAAAATTCAAACCTTGAAAGCACGCTTGGGCATCGTTCCAGGAAGTGGGCAGTCGGTCGTGTATGATGAAGAAAATGAGTAGTTTGAAATCCAATTTGTAGAAATAGGCTAGGATAAAATGCAATCAATCGGGCAGATAAAAGAAGTGTGTGTATTAGGTGGGTCCGGCTTTGTCGGCAGCAGTATTGTGACGAGGCTAGATGCCGCAGGCTATCAGGTGAAGGTGCTGACGCGCCGGCGCGAATCAGCCAAGCATTTATTATTATTGCCCCATGTGCGTGTTGTGGAGTGCAACGTGTTGGATTACAAAGCGCTGAATCGGGAACTGAGAGGTGCTGATGCAGTGATTAACTTGCTCGGCATTTTGCACCAAAGTCGCCGAAATACGTTCAACTTAATTCATCAGCAATTGCCAGCACAGTTGGCTAGAATTTGCATCGACTTAAACATTAAGCGTGTGCTGCATATGAGTAGCTTGCGCGCAGATAAAGATGCACCAAGTCAATATTTGCGTTCGAAAGCGGCGGGGGAAGCGTCGCTTATGGCTGAAAAAAATCGGCTCAATATCACAATATTTAAACCCACCGTTATTTTTGGCCGCCAAGACCGCTTCATCAACTTGTTTGCCAGTATGATTAAGTTTTTACCCGTCATTTTACTTGCAAAACCAGCGGCTAAATTTCAGCCTGTTTGGGTTGAGGACGTGAGCGCATGCTTTTTGTCGAGCTTAGAAAATCCGGCCACTTTTGGCCAAACCTATGAGCTGGCTGGTCCCAAAGTGTACACATTCCGCGCTTTAATTCAGATAATCATGGCGGTGCTGCACATTCATCGGCCTATCATTGGCCTCAACGACCGTTTGTCTTATCTGCAGGCTTTTTTCATGGAATGGCTGCCGATTAAGCTGATGTCACGTGATAATGTACGGTCGATGGAAGTCGATAGCGTCAGTGACGCGCCTTTCCCCACCGTGTTTGACCGCACGCCATCTGCACTGGAGACGGTAATTCCGCAATATTTGGTTAACCAAACTTCACGCGGGAACTATGATCGCTACCGCCGTCACGCTGCAAGGTAAGCACGCTTTACTACACGCATGACCATGCAAATATATTTAGTGGGTGGTGCGGTGCGCGACGAACTGCTTGGGTCAGCCGTCACAGATAGAGATTATGTGGTTGTTGGCAGCAGCGTTGATGAAATGCTAGCGGCCGGGTTTAGACCAGTAGGTAAAGATTTCCCCGTATTTTTACACCCAAAAACACAAGATGAATATGCGTTAGCAAGGACCGAGCGTAAAGTTGCCAGCGGCTATAAAGGGTTTACTATCCATGCCGCTACCGATGTTACGCTTGAGGAAGATTTAGGCCGTCGGGATTTAACAATCAATGCGATGGCAAAAACCAGTGATGGCCATTTGATAGACCCTTATGGTGGCTTAGCAGACATTCAATCCAAAACGCTGCGTCATGTCAGTGCTGCCTTTGCAGAAGACCCCGTTAGAATTCTAAGAATAGCGCGTTTTGCTGCCCGCTATGCTGATTTTTCAGTTGCGCCTGAAACGAACGCGCTCATGCAGCAAATGGTGGACGCCGGTGAAGTGGATGCGCTAGTGGCAGAACGTGTGTGGCAAGAGCTGTCGAAAGGGTTGATGGAAGTGAAACCAAGCCGCATGTTTGAAGTGTTACGCAGTTGCGGTGCATTAAAAAAACTTTTGCCAGAGTTAGATCGGCTTTGGGGTGTGCCACAACCAGCAAAATATCACCCAGAAATCGATACCGGTGTGCATGTCATGATGGTGATTGATTATGCGGCCAGCAAAGATTTTAGCCTGCCGGTGCGGTTCGCTGCCTTAATGCACGACTTGGGCAAGGGGACTACGCCCAAAGAAATGCTGCCACGTCATATTGGCCACGAGGCACGTAGCGTGAGCCTACTCAAAGAGATTACAAAACGACTACGCGTGCCAACAGATTGCAAAGAACTCGCTCAAATGGTGGCAAAATACCACGGCAAATTACATGCGGTAGAAGAAATGCGCCCAAGCACATTGTTATCGTTTCTAATTGAATTAGATGCGATTCGCCAACCTGGGCGGTTAAAGCTTTTTTTGCAAGCATGTGAGGCTGATTCACGAGGCAGAACAGGATTTGAAGAACGAGCGCAGCCTGAAGCCATACGGCTGTTAAGTGCGCTGGATGCGGCTTCCAGTATAGATGCCGGTGCTGTGGCTAGCGGCATTGAGACCCCAGAAAAAATCAAAACGGCCGTCTTTGAGGCTAGGTTGGCAGCAATACAGTCAAAATTAAAGTTTTTGTAATACAATACCTACCGTTTTGCTGAATCGTTGTAATAAAGTATCGGTATTAAAAGAGGTGTAACGCTATGTTAAATAAGCTAAAAGTGATGTTATTTGGCGGTAAGCCAGACCATGAACGCCGCCGCATTCCACGCGCCGGTAAAGTGCCAGCGGTTGGTGGGCATATTGCCAGGCAACAATTAGTGATGCAAATTACCGGGCCGATGCCGCGTGAATTATGGGATTGGTTTGTTCTGATGGGGTGGCGTGAGGTGAATATGAAAACCAACCGTCGGCAAGTGAAAATGCTGCCAAAAGTAGCGTTTGCCAACATTGCAAACGCGAACATTAGTGAGCGAGAAACGGTTTATCGCCAAGCGATTAAATAGTAATTCTGAGGCATATAACATTAAGATATTTAGCACAGCTTAAATCATAACTTTTGACATGCTCTGGAAGCCTTTATTTACAAGGCTTTCAGAGCAT
>JAKPIR010000285.1 GCA_029549705.1 Pseudomonadota bacterium
GGCTAATCAATCTCGCTTAGCGGATGATGCAAAACTTGAAGTAAGTAACGTACAAGAGAGTTCGGGCTTTGGTTTAATGGCAGATGCCAGCCTAGGCAAACTTAAATTAGGCTCTGCAAAATTTTGCGAAATCGCAAATGAGGTGTTGCAAAATGCCCAGCAGGTCCGTGAAAGCGAGCGGGGCTCATTGGTGTACTTAGTTGCTGACAAAGTCTGGCTTGCAAGCTTTGAAGTAATAGAAGCTGTGAAAGAAGATGCCACCAGCGCTGTCAGTGCGTTACAGCGCTCGGGTTTAGCGGTTGAGGTATTGTCCGGCGACAAATTACAATCCGTAACGCGAATTGCGAATATGGTTGGAATTTCCCAAGTGAGTGGTGGCTGCACACCGCAAGAAAAACTACAGCGCCTACAGTTTTTACAGCAACAAGGTCATCAGGTTGCGATGGTGGGTGACGGCTTGAATGATGGGCCTGTGCTGGCTGCAGCCCATGTGTCGATTGCGATGGGGCAAGCCGTTCCACTCGCCCAATCGCAGTCAGACTTTGTTATAATGAGCGGAGAATTAAATAGGGTGCCGCATTTGATGCTTCAGGCGAAGCGCACCATGCGTATCGTGAAGCAAAACTTAATATGGGCGGCTGTGTACAATGCGACGTGTGTTCCATTGGCGGTGGCTGGCATGTTGCCAGCATGGCTTGCCGGGTTGGGAATGGCCTTGAGCTCGCTGCTGGTGGTACTTAACGCAGCGCGCTTGGCGAACGCGACTAAGCTCATCACGCCAACTTTATAAGGAATAACAATATCATGGACATTCTATTTTTGCTTATTCCACTATCAGTAGTATTGGTGTTTGCGGTATTGGGCGGGCTTTGGTGGGCAATTTACACGGGCCAGTTTGAAGAGGTTGAAGAGGAAGGCGAGCGTATTCTGCACGAAGATTGATTTGAATCAAATGAATTTAAAGTCCCGTGCGGCAAAATGCCGCATGTGACTCATTAAAGGTGTAAAATCGTAACTGATACAAAAGTAGTGAAAAGCACAAAAAACGGGAGAATTAAATGCAAGACTTAAATTTACAATCAAATACGTATAGCGATGGGGTTATACGGCAATTTTCAATCATGGCCGTGGTTTGGGGTGTGGTTGGCATGTTGATGGGTGTTGTTATCGCCGCACAACTTGTCTGGCCAGAACTCAATCTAGGCTTACCTTGGACCAGTTTTGGTCGTTTACGACCACTGCATACCAATGCGGTGATTTTTGCATTTGGTGGCTGTTCGTTGTTTGCTACGTCATACTATATTGTACAGCGTACCTGCCAAACACGGCTCTTTATGCCTAAGCTTGCTGCGTTTACCTTCTGGGGCTGGCAGCTAGTGATTGTTGCTGCGGCAGTGTCTTTGCCGTTGGGCTTCACGCAAAGTAAAGAGTATGCTGAGCTTGAGTGGCCAATTGATTTGCTGATTGCAGTGGTATGGGTGTCTTATGCAATCGTATTCTTTGGTACTATTGCCAAGCGTAATATTAAGCATATTTATGTTGCCAATTGGTTTTTAGGGGCATTTATTCTTACTGTGGCGTTGTTGCACATCGTTAACAGTGCGGCAGTGCCGGCGAGTTTCTGGAAGTCTTACTCTGCTTATGCCGGTGTGCAAGATGCGATGGTGCAATGGTGGTATGGTCATAACGCGGTAGGTTTCTTCTTGACGGCCGGCTTTTTGGGCATGATGTACTACTTTGTGCCAAAGCAAGCTGAGCGCCCTGTGTATTCATACAGCTTGTCCATTATTCACTTCTGGGCATTGATTTTCACTTATATGTGGGCGGGTCCTCACCATCTGCACTACACGGCCTTACCTGATTGGACGCAATCACTGGGCATGGTGTTTTCACTTGTGCTGTTGGCGCCAAGCTGGGGCGGTATGATTAACGGTATCATGACCATGTCTGGCGCGTGGCATAAATTGCGTACTGACCCAATTTTACGTTTCTTAATTGTTTCACTCTCTTTCTACGGCATGAGTACGTTTGAAGGTCCGATGATGGCGATTAAAACTGTGAACTCACTCTCTCACTACACTGATTGGACAGTCGGTCACGTACACTCAGGCGCGCTAGGTTGGGTGGGCATGGTTTCAATGGGTTCACTGTACTTTATGGTGCCAAGATTGTTTGGAAAAAAACAAATGTACAGTGTGAAAGCGATTGAGTTGCACTTCTGGCTAGCAACGATCGGTATAGTGCTCTACATTGCAGCGCTTTGGATTTCTGGTGTGATGGAAGGTTTAATGTGGCGTGCAATTAATGCCGATGGCACATTAACTTACACATTTATTGAGTCAGTAAAAGCAAAAACCCCTTACTACA
>JAKPIR010000300.1 GCA_029549705.1 Pseudomonadota bacterium
CTTTGTTTATCAAAAAAGCATTCCAGAACTCGCAGAACCCAATAGCCAATTTCTGAAAGATTTGCTTAACGATATTGAAAACACCGCCATTGAAGTGCGCGCGCAGGGCATGATTATTAACGGCAAACAATCTGCCGGCAATTTATTTAAACGCCCTGAAGCTTCTTTTCGAAAACTGGGCGAGATTGTTAAACAAGAATTTATCAATTACAAAAACAAATTTGCCGGGGCCGATTGCGAACTGATTAAATCTTTTCCGAAAGAATTGGAATTTACCAGCTCTTGGTATGTGCGCTTGCGCCGTGGCGGCTATGTTGACCGCCATATTCATGAAGTGGGCTGGATAAGCGGCGCGGTTTACCTGGTATTACCCAAAAACAAAAAAGATCCACTTGAGGGCTGCTTTGAATATGGGCTACATGGCGACAATTATCCGCTAAAACATGAAAATTTTCCCGTGGGCATCGCCACGCCACATGTCGGTGATATTGTGCTGTTTCCATCATCACTTTTTCATCGCACCATTCCGTTTAGCTCAGATGAAGAACGTATTTGCATTGCCTTTGACTTAAAACCTGAAGGCGATATCTTTATTCGCTCAAGCTATTAATCGTATATTAAGAGCCATTTTTCTGGCCTGATTTTTTATTAAAAATCATGCTTAAAAGCGCCGAGCGAAAAAAGATGCTCTGCAAGCCTTTATTTACAAGGCTCGCAGAGCAGTCAAAAAGGTTGTAGTTCAAATATCAATAAAAATCGCTTTATTTTCTGTTGTAAAAGTGGAAGTTTTATCCTATATTTTTCCCTATAATTCGCGTTGGTTTTTTTACTGCTGAATATGTGTTGCAAAAACACAACATTTGTCATTCTTAGCCGTTTTGCTTGCTGTTGTTTGATATGTATCAAATCGGCTTGGCATCGCACTAAGTAACATTCGTCTATCAAATTTATATTTGTTTATTTCAATCAAAGGAAGTTTAAAAATGAAAAAGTCATTAGTCGTATTAGCGTTAGCAGCAACTTTTGCCCCAGCTTTAGCCTATGCTGAGGCAGGTGACATTGTCGTGCGTTTACGTGCAACCAATGTTAACCCAAGTGAAGACAGTAAATTAGGCCAACAAACAAACAAGGCCTATGGTGCTGGTACCGCAGAATTGTTATACGGTAGTGCCAATGCAAACCTTCAAGTAGATAGCAACACCATTCCTGAATTGGACCTTTCATACTACGTGACTAAAAATGTTGCGTTAGAGTTGATTTTAGCGCTGGGTACAAAACATGATGTAGGTACATCAAGTAAAGGTGCCGGGTTAAACAAAAAAGGTCTAGGTGAAGTAAATTTATTGCCACCTACTTTAACTGCACAATGGCACTTTCTGCCTGATACAACTTTCGATCCATACGTGGGTGCGGGTGTGAGCTATGTTCGTGCAATGGATAATGGCTTAACAGCAGACACCATTTTAGGCAAAAAACCAATCCGTATTGATCGTAGCAGCTGGGGTCCAGCGATTCAGGCTGGTTTTGATGTGAATCTGGCTGATGGATGGTTGGTAAACTTTGATGTCAAAAAAATCTGGTTTGATACAGACGTTAAAATTAAAGTGCCTGAGTTAGCAGCTGGCTGGAAGAAAATTGATAGCTTAGACATTGATCCATTGGTTGTAAGTGTTGGTATCGGTAAAAAATTCTAATTCAAAAACCTAATACATAAAATTTTGGGTTCAAATATGAACCCTATCAAGAAATCCACCTTCGCCCCTGTGATATTTTACAGGGGCTTTTTTTTGCCCACTTAATTTCTGTAGGAGCGGTCAATGACCGCTCCTACACACAGCTTTTCAAGTACTTAGCACTTATCGCATCAATCTTGCTGCTTGAGCAACTTGGATTGATGGTGAGCCAAGAACTGGTAAAAAAGTCGGCGTGTCTGTGGTAGAAAAATTAACTGATGCACCACACTTTGGTGTTATGCATCACATCCATCCAGATTGCCCAGCCGGCTGCGGCGCTTAATAAAAGCCCTGCCAAGCGCATGCTGGTATTTTCGGTGACCCATTGGCTACCACTTTTAAGTTTTAGCCATAACCACGGACCCACAAATAATGAAACGCTCGTGCCAAGCGCAAAGCTCGCCATACTGAGCGCGCCGTTGATTGGACTGGCATTGAGTGAAGCCACCAACAGGGCTGAATACAATAATCCGCATGGCATCAGTGCCCACAATACACCCGTTAAAAAAACGCCGCCTGGCAAGTGAGATAGCTGACGAACACGTGCCCAGATATTGCGGCCAAAATGCTCTACCCATATTGGCTGGCGGGCGTAAATCAGCAACACTAAGCCCCATGCGAGTACCAACACATGAAAAAACGTCCACAATGGATGCAACGATTGGGTTTGGCTTGAAAACCAAGCCAAACTTTTCACCGACCCTGCCGCTACTGCACCTAGTGTGGCGTAGCCAAGTAA
>JAKPIR010000328.1 GCA_029549705.1 Pseudomonadota bacterium
ATGGCGTTCCTAAAGCTAATTTCGGACTGTTTTTGAAGGAGTGCGAGTGGCGTTTTAACAACCCAACACCACAAGCACAGTTAGTACAATTGAAACAATGGGTTAAACAACATATGGGCTAGTTATCTAGGACAGCCCCTAATTTTATTTATTTCGCCGCTGCCAATGCAGTAGGTGAAGATTTTGATTTGTCCAGTGTGAACCTGAATTTTTCCCGCTTTTCAATTTGCGTCACACGACCTTCATGAATAATGATTTCAACCGAACCGAATCCAGTGCCGGTTTTCAGCTCTTCAATGGCGCGTAATATGTCATCTGAAACATCGCGATTGGTTTTTGGTGAAGCTTGAAATGTCATGATTAGGGCCCGTTTCTGTGCAAATTATTAGCAACTCAGGCACTATATAGCGACTTTATAACAATTAAAAAGAATTTGTTATTATAAGAATATAGCTAAAAAATATATAAAGGCAGGGGTGGAATTAAAATCAGGAAGGGATAAACAAAAAAGGATATCAGCATGGATATCCGTAAGTCGGGGGTGAAAGGGAAATGCGACTAGTTGATGTTAATGGTAGCTGCTGCGCGGGTAACTGCAACGTAAGAACCCAGCCAGCCAATCGCTATGGCCGTTAACACCATGCCAGCAAAGAGCTTAGGGTTGATGAGTGCAAGGCTAAAATCGCTATTGTAGAGGGCTGAGAGTTGTGCGAGCGATTGGTTAAATAACATGACAATGCCCATAAGCATCACAATAGCAAGTAGGCCGCCAAATAAGCCGTATAACATCCCTGCATATAAAAAAGGCTTACGAATAAAACTATTGGTAGCGCCAATCAGTTTGCTGACAATAATTTCATCTTTTTGCGTCAAAATTTGCATGCGCACCGTGTTGCTGATGATAATGAGCAGTGCCGCCGCCAGTAAAGTTGCAACAATAAAAATAATCTGCTTACCCAAAGCCAATAGGGCAGATAGTCTTTTTACCCATTCGGTATTCAGCAGCACTTTGTCTACGTTTGCCAAAGACTGGAGTTCAACTTTGAGCGCATCAAGGTCTTCAGGCTTGGATGATTTTGCCACGATCAAAAAGGCGTCGGGTAATGGGTTCGTTTTAAGCTCATTGATGACGTCGCTCGATGCGCTGTCTTTTTCAGCTTTATCGCGCAATTGCTGCCATGCTTCGTCTTTTGACACAAATTTTACCGATTGAATGGCTGCGTTTTTGTGCAGTGCGTCTTTCACGTTGGCAATGGCAGCGCTATCGGCATCGAGCTTTAAAAACACACTGATTTCATTTTCATCTTGAATATGATTGGCGAAAGATGAAATATGATTGACGCCCAAGTAAAACAAACCGGGTACACAAAGCGCTGCGGCAATCACCAAGCTAATCATAAAGGTGGATAGCGCATTTCGGCGCATACGACCTAATACCAGTTTGAGCGCTTGTCGATGGTGATTAAACGCGGTGCTTATCATATTGTTACTCATGCAGTGACTTGCTCGGTAGAGGCAGTGCCTGTTTGCTTTAATGTGCCGTGATCTAAATGCAGCACTCGATTTTGGATGGCAGCGCGATTAAGCGCATCATGCGTGGCCATAATCACCGTAACGCCCACTTGGTGAAACGCCTGAAAAATCGCCATAATATCTGCCGCGTAATTGGCATCTAAGTTGCCGGTAGGCTCATCGGCTATCAAAATAGAAGGGCGACTCACCACGGCGCGGGCAATGGCAAGCCGTTGCTGCTCACCGCCAGATAAGGTAATCGGCATGGCTTTTTCTTTATTGAGCAAACCCACTTTATCAAGCGCTGCGCGTACGCGCTTGGCTGCCTCAAGCCCGCTAATGCCGTTAATGTGCAAGGGCAACACAACATTTTCAAAGCAGTTACGGTCATATAGCAGTTTATGGTCTTGAAAAATCAAGCCAAAGCGGCGGCGCATAAAAGGAATGGCAGATTCTTTTAGTTTGCTGATATTTTGGTTGGCAATTAAAACCGTGCCGCTGGACGGCCGCTCAATTGCTGCGATAAGTTTAAGCAGCGTACTTTTACCAGCACCTGAATGGCCGGTGACAAACACAAATTCACCAGCTTCAATGGTAAAGCTGGCGTTTTTTAAAACTTCATTGCTACCCGGGTAGCGTTTGGTCACTTGGTCAAATTTAATCATGCTGAGGTATCGCTTTATGTTGCAGAAGATTATAGCGCTAAATCCGTGTAACACTCAAAAATTGCCATTGTCATAGCAGGTTACAAATAGCCAATTGCGCGCGAATTTTATTTGCAAATATGCGGTTAATTTTCCCCGAGGATTTTTTTATGCTCTGCAACCCTTGTAAATAAAGGCTCACAGCGCATCGAAAAAGGTTGTTATGAAAAAACGCAAATTTTGATGATTTTTATTACGTGATAAAAACGCAAAATTTAAGCTGTTTGCGCATGCGAATTAATCAGCCGTTTCAATCAACACTTTAATCAAACATGGCATCAATAAATTCGTTTGCGTTAAAAGGCCGCAAATCATCAATGCTTTCACCCACGCCAATAAATCGGATGGGGATTGGCCGCGCTTGCGCGATGGCTGCGATAACACCACCTTTGGCCGTCCCGTCCAGTTTGCTTAATACCAGGCCTGTTACGCCTAGTGCATCATCAAAAATTTTAACCTGAGAAACCGCATTCTGACCGGTATTGGCATCGACCACTAATAAAACTTCATGTGGCGCGCCGGGTAGCGCTTTGTCCATCACGCGTTTCACTTTGGCAATTTCTTCCATTAAATGCAGTTGTGTAGGCAGGCGGCCTGCGGTATCTGCCAGCACGACATCAATATTTTTTGCACGCGCGGAGTTAATCGCATCAAACATGACGGCGGCGGGGTCGCCACTACTTTGCGCCACCACATGGACATTGTTGCGCTCGCCCCAGACTTGCAACTGCTCACGTGCAGCCGCTCTAAACGTATCGCCTGCGGCAATCAACACGCTTTTGCCTTGCTCCTGATAGTATTTGGCAAGTTTGCCGATGGTGGTGGTTTTACCTGCACCATTGACACCAGCTAACATGATGATAAAAGGTTTGTGGGTATTGGTTTCTAGCGGCTGTTGCAGTGGCAAAAGTAAATCTGCCAGAGCGTCTTTGAGCGCGGTTTTGAGTTGCACTGTATCATCTAAATTTTGCCGTTTAACGCGGCCTTTAATATCATCCAGTAAAAATTGCGTGGCGCCAACGCCCACGTCCGAGGTGAGCAAAATGGTTTCAAGCTCCTCATAGACGTCAGCATCAATTTTGCCGCCACTAAAAAGGCCAGAAAGCTGCAATCCTAATTGCTTGCGGGTTTTGCTTAAGCCTTGTTTTAAACGCTCAGTCCAACTCAGGGCGGGTTCAATTGAGGCTGGCGCTTCCACCACTGGCGTTGTTAAATCTATAGCTTCTGATTTTGGTGCATCAACGGCAGACGCTTCAGGTTGTGGTGGTTTTTTTTTGAAGAAATCAAACATAGTCAATTTAAAATTCGGCGATGGAATATTCCCTATTTTAGCCTAGTTTTGTGCTGGTGATTCAAAGTAACTCAGCGTGCTTACTTGTTGCTATTTTCAATATATTCAAAAATCCCCATTCCGATCAACATGGCAATAAGAAAAACAATGCCTTTTAGGCTGCCTGCCCCCAATAAAACAAATGCAGGTGCCGGGCAAATGCCAGCCAACCCCCAGCCTATGCCAAATATCAAACTGCCAACGATAAGGCGTTGATCAATGATGCGAGATGTCGGCAGATTCATAGGCAAGCCTAAAAAGCTGCGAGTGCGTTTTTTAGCCAATGTAAAAGCAACTAAACCAACGGCAATTGCACCGCCCATGACGAGCCCAAGGGAAGGGTCCCATAAGCCGGCAAGGTCCAGAAAAGCCAGCACTTTGGCCGGGTTTGCCATGCCAGCCAAAATTAAACCGATGCCAAAAATAAGGCCAGAAAAAAGTGCAAATATTAGCGCAGAAAAATGATTCAAGTTCTTTTTCATTTTTAAGCCCCTAATAAATGCCGCACGATAAACACAGTTAAAAATCCAGTCCCCATAAAAGCGAGCGTGGCTACAATTGAACGAGGTGATAATCTGGCGATGCCGCATACGCCGTGCCCACTTGTGCAACCTGAACCGTAACGCGTCGCGTATCCAACAATAAGGCCGGCAATCATTAACAACGTGAAACTTGCATCTATGCTGATTTCAGGAAGCGGTTGAAAGCCTTGCCAAACAAGCGGGGCGATAATCAAACCGAGTGTAAATGCTACTCGCCAGCCCATATCATTTTTAGCCGGTTTGAAGAGACCACCAATAATGCCGGTAATGCCGGCAATGCGGCCATTCAACAGAATGAAAAGCGCGGCCGAAATGCCAATAAGTACACCTCCAGCTAATGCTGACCAAGGGGTGAAGTTAAGCCAGTCTATTGTCAAATGAATACTCCAAAAAAGAAATGCCACACGCAGGATGCGTATGGCAAAAATGCGCGGCTATTTTAACTTAGAAACGCCAGCCGTAGGCAACGCCTAAAGAATCTTCATACATTTTTAGGTTAGCTTCACCGCCGCCAAAACCGTCTGGAATAGATTTGTTGCCTTTTACTTTTTCTTCAAAGGCATGCATGTAAGCAAAAGAAAGTTCACCGTTATTTGGCAGTACATAAGTAGCACCCAAGGTGATATGGTCTTGCACAACACCAGGGGCCAAGATATTAAACAAGGTTTCACTTTTGCGAATGGGCTGTGAAGAATGGTTATAGCCAGCACGAAGCGTTAGATGTTCATTGTAGGCATATAACGCACCGATTTTTACGGCAGTGACATCGCGCCATGCAAAGCCTGGGCCTTTATTTGAACCCAGCGGGTTGCCTTTAAGTAATAGGTTGTTGATTGAATTGCCAACGGAATCCACGTCGCCGTATTCTATACGCTGTACATCTGCCGCCAAAGTTAATGCAGGTGTTGCTTTTACTGCTAACCCTACCCCGTAGGTGGCAGGAATATCAAAATCACCGCCTTCAGCAAATAAGCCTTTGTAATCACTAAATTTACTCATGCGCGTTTTGGTTTGATAAGTTGCACCTAAAGTGACCGCATCATTGATTTGGCCTATCCAGCCAAGATGAAGACCAAAGCCTGTTGAAGAATCATGCCCTTTGTTGGTGACTTTGCCAGGGTGTTTGGTAAAAAATGGATTGTCAAAATTTTGCAGGCCTTTTGCCTCAAAACGTTGATAGGCTAAATTGAGCGAAGCGCCTATGGTGTTGGAAGGCGTGACTTTCCATGTAACGGTTGGGGCAACAAAGAGCTGGGCTAAATCAACGCCAGGCGGTGTGCTGCCT
>JAKPIR010000338.1 GCA_029549705.1 Pseudomonadota bacterium
TAACAAGAATTGCGCTGGATTTCCTACGCTTTTCTACACATTAAATAGTGCAGATTAGCTATATATTAGAGTTTGAGGATTAAGGAAAATTATGAAAAATACATTTAGTTTACGCCGTGCAAGTTTGCAATTGATAGCTGGTTTTTTGCTCATAGGCGCATTTAATGCGGGGAGCAGTTTTTATTTTTCCAAGCAAGTGCTTATCGCGCAAGATGAACTAAAACTTGTCGTAGAAGCAAATAATTTGGCCAAACACACCTTGTTTAATGTGTCGCAAGTGCAGCAGTTTTTAACCGATGTTGGGGCCACAGGCGAGCGCGGTGGTTTTGCAGAAGCAGAACAAAATTATAATACGGCTAAACAGCAGTTAAGTAAAATTGCTGAAATACATACTGAGCTTAGTGAGCAAGCAAACAAGGTCAGCGACTCATTGGCAACCTTCAATCAAGTCGGCATTGCCATGGCAGAAGCTTACATTGCAAAAGGACGTGAGGCTGGCAATATGGCAATGAAAACGCCTCAAACAGGATTTGACGCACGTGCCGAAATCTTGGCGGATGACTTAAACATATTAACCACAAAACTTGATAGTCAAAACAACGAGTTGACCTTGGCAGTAGAGCGTAGTCTTGCGCAATTACGTACTAGTAGTTTGATTGTGAATACCATTTCAATCGCACTGCTTATTGCATTGTTAGTTACAGTAGGGCGCAAACTGAAGCAGTATTTAGGCGGTGAGCCAAGTGAAGCACATACTATCGCGCTACAAATTGCTGAAGGTCGACTTGACCAAATTAAAGCGAATAAAAATGCAGATAATTCTAACGTGATAGGGGCGATTAACCAAGCAGCGGCAAAACTGGCTGAAATTGAACAAGGCATGTTGCGCATGGAGTCTGATCACGTCAAAGGGAATATCGATGCCAGAATTGACGCCAGCACATTACCCAATGATTACCGCCGTATGGCAGAAGGCATTAACCGCATTGCAGAAAATCATATTGATGTGATGAAAAAATCTACCGCCTGTATTTCGGCGCTGGCCAAAGGTGATTTTGATGTGCAGTTAGAAAAATTTCCGGGCCAATTGTCTTTGGTCAATGAAGGCGTTGAAGGGCTACGCTACAACATTAAGACGCTCATTAATGATATGCGCCATATGTCGGAAGAACATCAAAAAGGCAATATCAGCTTTATGATTGACCCTGCCAAATTTTCAGGGGACTACCAATTGATGGCCGATGGCGTCAATGACATGGTCAATGAATATATTGATGAAAATAAAACTGTCATGGCCTGTGTTGAGCAGTTTGGTAATGGCGATTTTTCAGCAACAATTAAAGAATATCCAGGTGAAAAAGCCTTTATTAACAAGGAGATTAAGAAAATTGGCGGTAACCTTAAAGGGTTAATTGATTCGGTCAACTGGGTGAGTAGCGCGCACGCAAAAGGTGAAATTGACATGACCCTGCGTGATGATATGTTTAAAGGTGACTTTAGCGTACTGGCTAAATGTGTAAACAACATGATGGCTGGTGTTTTAGAGATGAATGAAAAAGCCATGACCGTGGTAAAAGCGTTCGGTGAAGGCCGTTTTGATGAGCCGTTAGAGCAGTTTCCAGGTAAAAAAGCAGACATTAACAACATGATTGAGCAAGTGCGTAGCAACTTAAAAGCACTCAATGATGATGCGCAAATGCTTGCGAAAGCGGCGCATGACGGCCGAGTGTCGGTACGCGCGGATGCAACTCGTCATCTTGGTGGTTATCGCACCATCATTGAAAGCATGAACGAAACCCTAGAAATGATAGTAGGCCCGATAGGCACGGTCAAGGTAGCGGTAGAAACCATCAACACAGCCGCCAAAGAAATCTCACAAGGCAACGCAGACTTAAGCCGCCGCACGGAAGAACAAGCGGCTAGCTTAGAAAAAACCGCTGCCAGCATGGAAGAACTCTCATCCACCGTCAAACAAAATGCGGACAACGCCAAACAAGCCAACCAACTGGCCAGCGCCGCCTCAGGTGTTGCGATTAAAGGCGGCGACGTCGTCTCCCAAGTAGTCACCACCATGGCCGACATCAACCAAAGCGCGCAAAAGATTGAAGACATCATCTCCGTCATTGACGGCATCGCCTTCCAAACCAACATTCTCGCCCTCAACGCCGCGGTAGAAGCCGCCCGTGCCGGCGAACAAGGCCGCGGCTTTGCCGTCGTGGCCGGTGAGGTCCGTAATCTTGCCCAGCGCTCAGCCAGTGCAGCCAAAGAGATTAAAGAACTCATCACCGACTCCGTCAACAAAACCGCCGAAGGCACCCAACAAGTTGAGAATGCCGGCCACACCATGCAAGAAATCGTCACCTCCGTCAAACGCGTCTCTGACATCATTGGTGAAATTGCCGCCGCCTCGCAAGAACAAAGCGCCGGCATTGAACAAGTGAACGAAGCCATCATGAAAATGGACGACGTCACCCAACAAAACACCGCCCTGGTAGAAGAAGCTGCCGCAGCAGCCGAATCGATGCTCGAACAAGCCGACGAACTCATGAACGCCGTCAGCGTCTTTCAGCTCGATAATGAAGCACCGCCGCGCCACACCACGGTTGAGCGCCGCAGCAAACCCAACCCCATGCGCGCAACCGCCAGCCTCAAACCGGCGCCGGTCAAAACCGTCAAAGTCAACACCGTTAAAACCGGCACAGATGACGGCGAATGGGAAGAGTTTTAAGCCGAGAAAACACGAAAACCAGCGTGTTTTAACCCACAACCTTTTTTGATGCCCTGCAAGCCAAGTAAATAAAGGCT
>JAKPIR010000364.1 GCA_029549705.1 Pseudomonadota bacterium
TCGCAGAACCAGTTGTTGTTCATTTCATTGACGCGGTCAATCAAAATAAAACCCGGCTCGGCAAAGTCGTAGGTGCTGGACATAATCACGTCCCACAAACGGCGCGCTTTAATGGTTTTATACACGCGGCAAGCCACTTTGCCTGCATCTACGCCATCTAATCTGGTGAGGTACTTGCCTTTTACTGGCCACTCGCGCCAAACCACTTGGGCTGAATCATTCGTGTTTAAGCCATCAATAATTGCTTCTTTTTCGGTCACAGGGAAAGCCAGTTTCCATTCTGCATCGGCTTTTACCGCTTCCATGAATTCTTTAGTAATCAGGCAGCTTAAATTGAATTGGCGTAAGCGGCCGTTTTCACGTTTGGCTTTAATAAAGTCAGTCACATCGGGGTGGCTAATATCAAATGTGGCCATTTGCGCGCCACGGCGACCACCCGCACTAGACACCGTAAAACACATTTTGTCGTAGATATCCATGAAAGAAAGTGGGCCACTGGTGTAAGCGCCGGCACCAGCAACAAATGCGCCTTTTGGACGTAATGTTGAGAACTCATAGCCAATGCCGCAGCCTGCTTTGAGGGTTAAGCCTGCTTCATGTACTTTGTTTAAAATATTATCCATGCTGTCTTCCACCACGCCAGACACGGTGCAGTTAATAGTAGAAGTCGCTGGTTTGTGCTCTAACGCGCCTGCGTTAGAGGTAATGCGCCCTGCGGGGATTGCGCCCTTACGTAATGCCCATAAAAATTTGGTGTGCCATTCTTGGCGTTTTTCTTCGGTGGTTTCAACATCAGCTAAAGCACGTGCAACACGGCTGTATGAATCGTCCATGTTTTGATCAACAAATTCGCCCGTTTTTGTTTTTAAGCGATATTTTTTATCCCAAATGTCTAGCGACACGGGCTGAATTGGAATTTCTTTTTCAGCGCCCGCGTTTGATTGGGTTGCTGATTCAACTGCTTTTAGCATGGATACCTCTCCTGGACTTTAAGCTTAGCGCGCTAACTTTTTGTTAATTCTTCGCTAAGCCCGTGATTTTATTTAATAAACTATTATTTTAGTGAAAAATAGGGTGCTTAAACACAACATGTTGTGTCTTGAGCAGCAATTTAAGCCTTTATTTTGTGTACGTCAACTATAATTTTCATGCATTTTTTGCAGTAATTTTTGAGCATTTGAGGCAATTTAAGGCCTGTATTTGAATTGAAGTAAGGTGAGTAATCACTTACATCAAAACAATTATTGAATATTTACAATAATCAATAGCGCACAAAAATTGCTGATTTTTGACTGACTTGATGCTGTTAAAAACCACAGTTGCTGTTTTATGAGAAAATGCCGCATGAATCGCACTTTCTATTCCATCTTACTTTATTTGGTCTTGCCTTTTGTGCCGCTTAAATTACTCTTGAGAGGCATGAAGCAACCAGCATATCGCCTGCATTGGCGCGAGCGTTTTGGCTTTTATCCGTTACCACGCAGCAAACCCGTCATTTGGCTGCATTGCGTGTCAGTAGGTGAAACCCGCGCAGCGGCGCCATTGATACATGCATTACTGAATCAGTATCCACATCATCAAATTTTGTTAACGCATACCACGCCCACGGGCCGTGCCACTAGTGAGCAATTATTTGGCGATAAAGTTCAAAGGGTATATTTACCTTATGATTTACCTTTTGCAGTGATGCGTTTTTTGCGTCACTTTAAGCCTGTGGTGGGTGTGCTCATGGAAACTGAGCTTTGGTTTAATCTAATTGCGGGCTGTAAGCGGCTGAATATCCCCCTATTGCTGGTAAATGCGAGGCTATCAGAAAAATCGGCACAAGGTTATGCCAAGCTTGGCCATTTAGTGAGTACTGGGTTGCAAAACCTATCAGCGATTGCTGCTCAAACTGCGCAGGATGCAGCGCGCCTAACGCAGTTAGGCGCTAACAATGTACAAGTGGTGGGCAATTTAAAATTTGATGTTATTCCACCCCATGATGTGCTGCAACAAGGCCGGCAGATGCGAAGTTTGTGGGGTGCAAGTCGCCCGGTATTTTTGGCCGCCAGCACACGAGAGGGAGAAGAGGCCATCATCATAGAGGCCATCACAGCTGCTAAAATACCCAATTTGCTGACCGTGATAGTACCGCGTCACCCACAAAGGTTTAATGAAGTTGAAACCTTAATGCAACAGCGTGGATTGCGCTATCAAAAGCGCTCTGCGCTTAAACAAACGGTGGAGAATGAAATACAATGGGTGCTTGGCGACAGTATGGGAGAATTATTTACATATTACGCCAGTGCCGATATATGCTTGGTGGGTGGCAGCCTGTTACCGTTTGGTGGGCAGAATTTAATTGAAGCGATGCGTGTCGGTAAGCCAGTATTGATTGGTGAACATACATTTAACTTTAAAGAAGTATCCGCGCTTGCCGTAGCGCAATGTGCAGCGTGGCGGGTGGCTGATGCGCAGGCACTCACTGTTGCGGTTCAAACGTTGCTTGCAGCACCGCACAAGCAAGTAGAAATGGGGGCAAAAGGCTTGGCCCTATGCGAAGCTTCGCAGGGGGCAACACAAGCAACGTTGAATATCATCAGTCAATATATTGATTAGTAAACTGAAGCCGGCTACTTAATATAAAGCTCCGTCACATACATCAATTCACAAGCACCATTGCCCGTGTCTTCACGGCTGAGAGAACTTCGCCAACGCCATCCGTCAGGCCGTCTTGCCTCAATCAGTAAGCCCTTGATTTTGACCAGTTGCCCTTGACGAACGTTAGATAGCTGGCGTTTAACGCTATCATTAGCGGGGATAATATGCATATTAGCGGAGTGAATTTCAATTTGCCGTTGCGGAATTGGAAACGCATCTACACGCCAATAATAGAAACGATTGCTTTGAGAAATATTAATCTTTTTGAGTATCGTCTCATCAGACATTGGACCCCAACCAACCGCCAAATCTGTGGGTGATAATTGCGCCTCAATACCAAACGTATAATCTTCTCTTGAAAGCACTCTGGCTTCAATCTCATAGTGTTCAAGTGGTGTGAGAGAAAAGCCGTTCATTTGAATATCTGCCTGGCGTGCAGATTTTTGGCTTGGAATGTTTGGCGCAATTACCCCAGGGCCATGTATGACGGCACGTTGTTGAAAGTGATGAAAAGCCCCGAAACCCACTACACCGATGAAAAGTAGCACTTTCCAATTCATACCAATTGCTTTAACGGATCAATTGACTAATAGTTTTGAAGTGGTCGCCTGATGCAATGCCCAGCCATTCAAACACGACAGACTCTGTATTGGTGATGATACAACCTGCATCGCGCAATCTGGCGACTGCATTGGCTTTATTGGCAACGTCTCTCGAAATTACCGCATCTTCTACTACAAACACTTGCTTGCCTACACTTAACAAATCAAGCGCAGTTTGCAACACACAGATGTGTGCTTCCATGCCAGCTAGTACCAACTGCGGGCGATCAGCAGTCAGTTGGCGGCTGAATTTTGCTTCAGCCAGGCAAGAAAAAGTTAATTTTTCAACGGGCTTAATGTTGGTTAAGACAGCAGAAAGTTCTGCAATGGTATTCCCTAAACCCTTGGGGTATTGCTCAGTTAATAATGTGGGAATGGCTAACAATGCCGCGGCCTGTGCCAAAATGCTCGTGTTTTTTGTGGCCGCTTGCATAGCCGCCTGTGGCATTGCCGTGGCTAGACGGGTTTGCATATCTACAATCACCAGCTGGCTTAATTCAGATTTTGCAGTCAATTGATGTGACATGATTACTGTGCGCGATTAAGCACCAACTGTTGATTGATATCAGCGACATCAGCTTCGGTGACAATGCCAGAAGCTGTTTTCAGGCGAATAATATTCACAAGATAATTGTAGCGTGCCTGCAATAAATCTCGCTTAGCGCTAAAGAACTGTTGCTGTGCATTGAGCACATCTACGCTCGTACGCACCCCTACTTCGTAGCCCAGCTGTGTTGAGTCTACCTGACTCTGGCTGCTAATTAAAGCTTGCTCAAAGGCTTTGATTTGCGCAATGGATGAACTCAGGTTCAGGTAGGCGCGCTGTGTGTCCAGTTCAGTCTGGCGGCGCGCGATTTCAACATCATCCAGCGCTTTTTGTTTATTGATAACGGCTTGCCTCACTTTAGAGCTAGTAGCACCGCCCTGATACAACGGTATTTGCAATTGCAAACCAATTGCGCCGGTTTTAAGCTCGTTACCCGTACCAAAAACAGAGGGGCTACCGTTAGCGTAGTTGTCTGTATAACTCGCCACCGCATCCAGCGTAGGCAGATGTCCTGCTTTTGAGCGCTCAATTTCTTGCTCTGAAAGTTTAACGCTATCTTGCTGAATCTGAATGTTCAAATTGTTTGCCGTTGCAACTTCCAGCCATTTATCTATGTTTTGGTCTAAATTGCTGGGTTTAATATCGGTTTTAACGGTCGCCAATTTTTGCGGTAACTCGCCAGTAATATTTTGTATCGAATGTTTGGCGATTTGATGTTCGTTAATTGCGGCTATTTCTTGTGCAAGAATTAAATCGTAGCGGGCTTGCGCCTCGTTCACATCGGTGATGGTAGCGGTGCCGACTTCAAAATTTGCCTTTGCCTGGTCGAGCTGGCTTTGAATAGCGGCTTTTTGCGCGATGATTAAATCAATTTTATCCTGCGCAATGAGCACATCAAAATAGGCTTGCGTTGTGCGTAATATCAGCGCTTGCTGGCTTAAATGCAATTGCTTATCAGCAAGACCTACCTGAGTTTTGCTTTGCTCAATTTGCACCAAATTCTGCTTACGATAAATTGGCTGGCGGGCGTCCACACCATATTTATAGGTTTCAAAATTAGAGCGTCCATTCGGCAGGTTAGAGTCAAGATAACGAATATCGGTGGCAACTGCATTGGCTTCAGCATTAAAGTTTACGGTTGGGCGATAAAGCGCCTTACCCTGCTCAATGATTTCTTGGGCTGCCTGATTAGCACTTAATGCAGAAGCCAAGGTAGCATCGTGGGCTAATGCCTGATGATAAATATCTAACAGTGACTGCTGGTTACCAAGACTTGTAGAGGGCGTAATCGCATCATCACCGGCAAGCGCGCTATAAGTTGCAGTGAAGCTGGCAAAGGCGAGTGATATTGCTACAGTCAGGTGTTTTAATTTGTACATAAGATTAATTCGAATTAAAACTCAAATTTAGAAGGCTGCCGAGCGTTAATGAGCGGGGGCAGATAGGTTTCAAATAGGGTTTCGTGGTTAGCTGCCCCTTCTGTAGCGCGTTGCGTGAGTATGGCTTGCATAATTGGCGGTTCGCCTACCACAGCAAACATGCGTCCCCCTACATTGAGCATTTTTTCAGCTTCAATAGGATATACATGCACAGAACCAGTAAACACAATCACATCATACGGTGCCGCAGCAGGATAGCCATTAGCTGCATCAGCCACCACTAAAGTAATGTTATCAATACCCTGCTGTTTAAGGTGTTTACCGGCAGTTTCTGAAAGGTCCGGAAAAATATCTACCGAAACGACATGCTGCGCTTGCTTGGCTAACAACGCAGTTAAATATCCGCTACCGGTACCAATGAGCAATATTTTATCTGATTTTTTAACTGCAACTGCCTGCAGAATACGCGCCTCAAGCTTTGGCGACAACATGGTTTGCCCGTGCCCGATAGGCAATTCAATATCCGCAAAAGCTAATCCGCGTTGTGCCTCGGCTACAAAATTTTCGCGCGGCACAGCATCTAAAAGTGCAAGTACTGTCGGGTCTAATACCTCCCAGGTGCGGATTTGCTGTTCTATCATGTTGAAACGTGCAATATTGCTAGGCATGCTTAATCTTTCAGTTTTAAGGTGTTGGTGTTGCATGGTTGATGGTGTCATATGCGTTGTTCTTGAATCTTTAATTACGTCTGAAATGATTATAACTTAACTGGTTATTGAATCCGGTATTTTTACTTTAAACCAAGCCGCATATAAAGCGGGTAAAAACAGCACAGTCAAAATAGTCGCTATCGCTAAACCGCCCATGATTGCCACCGCCATCGGGCCAAAAAACACACTGCGTGTAAGCGGTATCATGGCTAGAATTGCAGCAGCGGCAGTCAGCACAATTGGTCTGAAGCGCCGAATGGTTGACTCAACCACCGCTTGCCAAGGCGCTAAACCAGATGCTTTATCTTGGTCAATTTGATCAACTAGAATGACAGAATTTCGCATAATCATGCCTGACAATGCGATGGTGCCCAACATGGCAACAAAGCCAAATGGTTTATCAAATAGCAGTAATGCAATCGTGACACCGATTAAACCTAAAGGTGCGGTAAGTAGCACCATAATGACCCTTGAGAAGCTTTTTAGTTGCAAAATGAGCAAGGTGAGTACAACGACTAAAAATAGCGGAAACCCCTTTGCAACGGATGCGCCACCCTTTGCGGACTCTTCCACAGCACCGCCTGTTTCAACCGTAATGCCAAGCGGTAAGTTGGCGGTAATTTCAGTGAGTTTTTCTTCTATCTGTGCAGATACAACGGGCGCTTGCATATCACCACGCAAGTTTGCGCGCACGGTGATGGATGGCACGCGGTTGCGCCGCCAAATCACACCTTCTTCAAATTCAGATGAAATGGTCGCAATTTGAGACAATGGCACGCTTGTGCCGTTTTGTGTATTGATCATTAAATTTGGCAGACGCGATAATTTAGTGCGCTCCACTTCAGCCCCACGTGCGACTAAATCTATACGTTCGTTACCTTCTCTAAATTCGGTGATATAAAGCTCACTCATTGCGCCATTGAGCATGTTGGCAATATCAACTGAACTCACGCCCAGCAGTCGCGCTTTTGATTGGTCAATGGTGACTTTCATCACTTTGCTCGGCTCTTCCCAGCCTAATTGCACGTTGGCTAAATGGGGATTTGCACGCATGATGTCTGCAATTCTATGTGCAATTTCTCTAATTTTAGGAATATCACTCCCATCTACCCGAAACTGCACAGGAAAACCAACTGGTGGGCCATTTTCAAGCCGCATGACAGATGCGCGCAGGTTGGGGAAATCATTCTCAAATAAATGAATTAAGTCGCTACGTAATGCTTCGCGTGTCTTTAGGTCTTTGCTTAAAATCACAAACTGCGCAAAGCCACGATGCGCAAGTTGAATATCCATGGGCAAATAATAGCGCGGGCTACCTGTGCCAATATAGGCAACATAATTATCAATGCCTTGAGTTTCTGTCGTTGGGTGCAATTTACGCCAGTGTTGTAGCCACTGTTCTAATTTTTTTACTTCTCTATCTGTTGCATGGTAAGAGGCACCCTCTGTAAGACGTAAATCAACAACTAACTCTAAGCGTGTTGAATCAGGGAAAAACTGCTGCTGTACTTTACCAAAGCCAATGACGGAAATTACAAACATAGCCGCTGTAATTAAAATTACAGTTTTACGATAGCGCACACAACGGATGACTAAGTGGCGAAAGGCATGGTAAAAAGACGTGTTATAAATATCGTGATGATGATTTTCAGTTTCATTATTCTCGTCCGGATGTTCTACTTTTAATCTGAACTTACTTTTAAACCAGCGGGTGATTTTTAAGGGTTGAGGTTTTTTTGAATAATCAGGTAGCAAGTGATAGCCCAGATAAGGCACAAAAATTACCGCCGCGAACCAAGAAATAATCAAGGCAATTGCAGATACTTGAAAGATTGAACGTGTATATTCGCCAGTAGAAGACACCGCCGTGGCGATGGGTAGGAATCCGGCGACAGTGACTAATGTACCAGTTAGCATCGGCATGGCGGTTGAAGTGTAGGCAAATGAGGCGGCTTTGGCTCTATCCCAACCTTGTTCCATTTTAGAAGACATCATTTCAACTGCAATAATCGCGTCATCCACCAATAACCCCAGTGCCAAAATCAGTGCGCCGAGGGATATTTTATGCAGGCCAATATTCAGCCAGTGCATCACTAAAAAAGTTGCTGAAAGCACGATGGGAATGGCGATTGCCACGACAATGCCCGTACGTAGCCCAAGAGACAGCAAACTAACGCCAAGCACAATCACCAATGCTTCGATGAGGGATTTTACAAAGTCATTGACTGAGTCTGCCACTAGCTTGGGCTGTGATGTGACTGTATTAAAACTAAGGCCTATTGGTAAATTTTGCTGAATTTTGGCAATTTTTGCATCTAAATTGTGACCAAGCGCAATGACGTCGCCCCCTTCGCGCATGCTCACGCCAAGCAGTAAGGTCTCTTGCCCCTCGAAACGTACCGTGTCGCGTGGCGGGTCTTCATAGCCGCGATAAACGCGTGCAACATCGCCCAATCTAAAGTCTTGATTATTTGCGCGTAATCGAATTTCGCGCAAATCCTCAAGCGTATTGTATCTACCCGAAACATCAATGCGAATCCGCTCGTTGGGCGAATCAAAGGTGCCGCCACGTACAACGGCATTTTGTGTTTGTAAAATATTGATGAGTTCAGTAGTGCTGATTCCCAAGGTTGAGAGTTTAGCATTCGAAATTTCTAAAAAAATGCGCTGTTTACGCTCACCAAAAAACTCCACTTTGGCAACATCGGGCGTTTTGAGCAGTTCGGCACGAACGGCTTCAGCTTGTTTTTTTAGGGCGAAATTATCAAAACCATCGCCCGTGAGTGCATACATACTGCCGTACACATCACTAAATTCATCATTAAATGTGAGGCTTTCAATATTGTGCGGCAGGGTGTGTCGTATATCACTAATTTTTTTGCGTACTTGGTACCAAATATCAGGAATCTCTTTTGAGAACGTGTCATCTTTAATGACAATAAAAATAAGAGATTCACCTGGGCGAGAATAGCCACTTGTATAGTATAAATGCGGTACTTCCTGGAGTTTTTTCTCTAGTTTATCGCTAATTTGTTGCTCAACTTCTACCGCGCTCGCCCCCGGCCAAGTGGTACGCACCAGCATGACTTTAAACGTGAATGGCGGATCTTCAGATTGGCCTAACTTACTGTAAGCCAACAAGCCTGAAATGGTCAGCATCAGCATGATATACAGCACTAACACTTGGTTTTTAAGCGCCCATTCTGATAAATTAAAACGGGATTTTTCTAGCATTTCTGCTGCATTGGCATCTTTCATTTTGTTATCAATCACAATGCCGCCTCAACTGTTGGTTTTACTTTTTGCCCTTTAGTTAGGGTGTGTACGCCGGCAATGGCAACCATTTCCCCCGCCTGCAACCCGCTTGAAATCACAATGCCGGCCTCTGAATAGGTGCCTGCTGTCACTTCTCTTGGTTGAGCAATGCCCTCTTTGCTAATCACCCAAACACTAGTTTTACCCGCGACGTGGGTCAGGGCGGTAGAGGGGATAATGATTTCATCTGGCTGTGATTCTCCAAAGCTCACGCCCGCCGTCATACCGAGTTTTACGGCGTCATCCGGATTGGCAATGCTGACGCGTACATCAAAGGCCCTGGTGGCAGAGTTTGCAGCTGGTGCGATTTCGCGCACTTTTCCCTGATAGGTTTTGCTTTGCGCGGCCCATAGTTTTACTGCCACCGCATCCCCCGTTTTTATTTGCGTCATGCGGGATTCTGGTACGGCGACTAACACTTCTATTTGTTTGGTATCGACAATTTGCGCAATCGTGCTGCCTGCTTCTACCACTTGGCCAGGTTCAGCATGAATTTTTGTTACAACACCATCGCGGTCCGCCACCAAAGCGGTATAGCGTGATTGGTTGCCCGATACCGCAGCCCGCGCCTTCACTTGCTGCAAGCGCGCGGCTGAAGTTTTGAGTTCCGCTTCGCGAATGTCCAGCGCTGATTGAGAAATAAATTTTTTATTGAACAATAAGCGTTGGCGCTCTACTTCGGCTTTTGCCAGCGCGTGGCTGGCTTCGGCGGCACGTACATCGGCGTTGGCGGCCTGATTGCTCAGGTTGGTGTCCGCCGCATCCAGACGCGCCAGGACTTGGCCTTTTTTGACAATAGTACCCACTTCTACATTACGTTCTATAATTTTTCCGTTAATTCTAAACGCTTGATTAGATTCATAGCGTGATTTTACTTCGCCCACCAGCACCATGCTGTTATTGGCAGAACTGGTACCAACAACAGTGACCAATGCAGGGCGGGGCGGCAATGGTGGTTCTGTGGGGCGCTCACAGGCCAGCAACAGGCTGCTGACTGCCAATATGATGTATGTTTTTGTTGGTTTCATTGTTATTCTCTTTTTTTATTTTCTACAAAGCAATTATTTAGATTTTAATAGGCCGCTGATGAGCACCGACTGCATCATTTGCAGGCGTAACGTTATATCGCGCCAATTCACCCAAGTATCCTCCGCCATGGTGATTTGTAAGGCACAAACACCGTGCATCCCTGCCCAGATGGTTTGAGCAATCAGGTCGGCATCTTTTAGTTCTGGTTTAAATAGCCCGGCATTAAACACATCATTCACCACTAGCTGCAACTGAAAATAAGCATCCTGCTCGGGGTGATTTTGCTCCAAGGACAAATCATTTGGATGACGCGGTGTGTGGGTTGTCATAAACATCAGGCGATAGTGATTGGGGTGTGACAACGCAAATTCAGCGTAACCGCGACCCAGCATCAACATGCGCTCAACGGGGTCAGCAATATCAAAAATACGCTTTTGCGAGGTAGCAAGTGCTAAAAAATCTGTTTCACATATTGCACGCAGTACAGATTCTTTATCGGCAAAATGCAGATAAATGCTGGTGGCAGAATAACCGATGCGCTTGGCGATTTCACGCATGGTGACAGCCTCCACCCCTTTTGACACAAACAAATCGCGCGCAGCATCAATAATTAATGTGCGTAATTGTTGGCGCTCGGCTTCAGTTTTAGGTTTTGGTGGCATGGCAATTTTGTATTAAAAATAAGGCTTAAATTTCAGGTTATTTTACATCAACCTTTTTTGATGCTCTGCGAGCCTTGTAAATAAAGGCTTCCAGAGCATTTATTTTTTCTCGAGGATTTTTCACGCGTTTTTACCGATATTTTCAGGCAGGTTTAAATGTCATCCAATATAAGTTAATTAAAGGCAACAGCACGGCAATGGCGCCATAAATATTCCAGCGTGTACTGAGTTTCCAGTAGGTGTCAGGAATCACGTTTGTTTGAGAAAATTCACGCGCCATTTTGGCCTGTTTCTTTTGCGTTGGAATGAGTACGACCACCCAAATCACGCCGGATAACACAAACATCCCAAGGCCTTGCGATAACCATTTTGCTGAAAAACTCATATGGTGTATGCCAACATTTGCCATCCCTGCTAGCAATAAAATGGCGGCGCCTCCTGCGGTAAATATATAGTCAGTCAATATAACTTGCCGTTGGGCAAACGCAATGACTTGGGCGTTTTTGGTGTAATCAGCCATCACTTTCCACCAGCCCGTGATGATGATGTTTCCCAAAAAAAGCACCACCCCTAAAATGTGGATGGTTTTTAGCCATAAATAGGTATTGCTCATTTTAGCTTTCCATACAATGCGCGATTAGTATTACACATTGTATTTATATTATTAACGTTGTTATATTAACAACGTTAACTAAAGGCTGTCAAGTCTGCGCATAAGATTTTATTACCGCTTTTTTCAAGGATTATTTAAGCTGATACTGCTCTAATTTATACCAGAGTGAGCGTTCGCTGATTTCAAGCAGCTTTGCCGCCTTGCTTTTATTGCCTTTACATGCGGCGATTGCATCAACAATCAGCTGGCGTTCAATTTGCGCAATTGCTTGCGGTATAGAATAGCCTTCTGTGGCTATTTGTAATGTTGGAGCGCCGCCTGAAGATGCAGCCTCCGAGCCTTGACTAGCGGAAAGTTGACGGTCAGAAAAATTCGTACCAGAAACGATATCTGCAGGTAAGTGTTGCGGCGTAATGGGCTTGCCGCCCGCTAAAATTGCGGCACGCTCCAACACGTTTTGTAGTTCTCGTACATTACCGGGCCAGCTGTAAGCGCTTAATTTTTGTAGGGCTTCATCGCTAATCTGCGCAGATTTTTTATCAAGATACGCTTGAGTAATCAATTGAATGTCTTCACCACGTTCGCGTAGCGCGGGAATTTGCAGTTGAAATACATTGAGGCGGTAATACAAATCTTCACGCAACTTACCTTCTTTAACGGCTTGTAGCGGGTCACGATTGGTTGCGGCAACAACGCGAATATCTAAAGAAATTTGCCGGTTACCGCCTAATTTTTCTATCACGCCTTCTTGCAGTGCACGTAATAGTTTGGCCTGCAGATTGATGGGCATTTCAGTGATTTCATCTAAAAAAATTGTGCCGCCTTCAGCGAGTTCAAACTTACCAACGCGGTCTTTTACGGCACCAGTGAACGCGCCTTTTTCATAGCCAAATAATTCTGATTCCAGCATTTCGGCAGGGATTGCCGCGCAATTCACAGCGACAAACAAGGCATTTTTTCTGTCAGAATGCTGGTGAATCGCTTTGGCCACCAACTCTTTACCGGTACCCGTTTCACCCGTAATCAGCACCGTGGCTTTTTCGGGCGCAACTTGGCGTATCAATTGCTTTAGCGCCATCATGGGGGCACTCAAGCCCACTAAGCCGTCATTCTCAGTATGGGTGTTGTTTTTTAAGTAAGTATTTTCTAAATTAAGCCGTTTGACTGAAAGCGCTTTGGCAATGGCAATTTCTAGGGTTTCCAAATCAAATGGGCGCAGAATATAGTCACTCGCGCCTAGCTTCATGGCTTCAACCGCAGTTTTAATTTCACCCTGTGCCGTGACCATAATGAAGGGCAGCGTTTCATTTTCAAGCCGGATATTTTTAAGTAACTCCAGCCCGTTCATGCTAGGCATGTGCAAATCACTGACGACTAAATCAATGGTCCGGCTTTTAATCATTTGCAAGGCTTCTTTGCCATCTGCTGCTACAACCGGCTGGTAACCAGCCTGACGCAGGCTAATTTCAAGCAAGCGGCGCATGCTGGGTTCATCATCCACCGCTAAAATTGTTTTTTGCTTATCCATATTCTAATGTGCTCAGTCGTATCAAGTCGTTAATTTTGGCAATGTAATGGTAAATTGTGCACCGCCCTGCTGACTGGGCTGATAGTCAATTTCACCTTGGTGCGCATGCACAATTTGCCGCACAACGGCCAACCCTAAGCCCACGCCACCTGCGCGCTGCGTAAAGAATGGCTCAAATATCTGCGCCTGACTGTCAGACGGAATGCCCGGGCCGTTGTCAGCAATGGTGAGTTGCACGGTATCTTGCAAGGCCGCGATGCTCACTTCCACCTTGCCAGCATCAGGCAACATCTGAATGGCATTGATGATGAGGTTCATGAGCACTTGCGTCATTTGTTCGCTATCGGCATTGATTAAACAATCTTGCTCTGCATGGCAGATTAACTGGATATTTTTAGTTTGCGCCTGCGCCGATAACATTGCAATGCACTTGCTGACAAGTGCAGACAAATTCACTTCAGTGAATGCTGGCAAACGTGGCCGCGCGGCATCAATCAAACTGGAGACCAAATTGTTTAAGCGTTCAGTTTCACTGATGATAAAGCCCAATACTTCGTGACCTTCTTTGCTTAATTGTGGTTCGCGCTGTAATACATTGGCAGACGACCGCAAAATACCCAGGGGTGTACGCACTTCGTGGCTCATTGCGGCGGCCATTTCGCCAACTACCGCTAATTTAGCGGCTCGCTCAAGATTTTTTTGTGATGTTTCCAGTTCTGAAATCATTTTCTTGAAGGCGCTTGAAAGCTCCTGCACTTCTGCCGGCCCGGAGGTCGGCAATTGGCTGGTTTGGTCAAGAAAAAAGTGGCGCACAAAATGCGTGAGCTGTGATAGCGGTACTGTCACCGCTTTGGCAATCGGCGTCACTAAAAAAGTAGCAAAAACCAATGTGGTAATGAGCAAGGCCAAAAATACATAACCTAAGCGATGCACGGGCGCAACTGCAACAGAATGCAGCTTTTCAATTTCTACCCGCCATTTTGGTAGCGTTTTGTCAGAAAAAGTGCTGTTTGCATGCATGCCATGTTTAGCATGAATTTCAGCCCAGTTACTGGTGCTGGCTATTGCATGATTTTGTTCATCAAACAATGCGGCAGCAGTTGAATCCTGTACCGATTGATTGAGTTTATCTAGCACAATTTGCCAATTAAAATAGACAATCAAGCGCCCTTGCACTTGGCCGGTATCAGGTGAAACAATGGCTTTGGAAATTGCTAAACTAGAATTTTGATTTGCCTGATGATGCAAAATCGGGTGAACAGTGATTGTTTTTTGGCCAATATTGACTAAAAACCAAGGCACCGCAGGTTGCGTAGTTAAGCCTAAATTTTTTGGCACACTTGACGCGACAATCACGTTATTGTTGTCAACCACTTCGATTTTTTGGTAAATATCGCCATAACTGATGACCAAATCTTGCAAAAAAGTGGCGAGGCGCTTATCAATATCGCCAATTTGAATATCTTGCATCACCGCTAACTCGCTCCACGAATGCACGTTATGAAAGCGCTCAAACAACAGGCTTTCAACATTGCTGGCTACGGTATTGCTTAACGTTTGCAAATCATGGCTGATTTCAGTTTTAAGGGCAATTCTAGCCTGATAAAAACTTAAAAAACTCACCAGCATGGCCGGTAATAAGCCCGCCAGCAAAAAAGCCAACAATAACAATTGGCGAATAGAAAGCGGTTTTTTTAGCATTTAATGCGACAATATGTCATTAGTTTTTAGTTTAGCTGCGTTGATTAGGTGCATGACCATGAATAAACGACTCATTATGATAGTTGCCAGTGTAACCAGCCTATTGGTGCTGTGCAAGTCGGCTTGGGCAGAAGGGGAAGCTTTATCTGAAACAGTGCCGACTACTTTTATGGATGGCTTTAGCCTGGGTGGCTACAGTAGTGCAACACTGGTAATACCGCGCACTCGTTCTGTTGAAGCCGCTGTCGACGATATTAGTCTGATTTTGCGCTGGGAAAATGACGGCCGCTTTAAATTTTTTGGCGAGCTCGAGTTAGAGCGCCCAGTCACTTGGAACGAAGATGAGCGTTTCAGTCATAAGAATGCCTATCTTGATTTAGAGCGTTTGTACCTTGAATACAATTTATCAGAGAAACTAAACTTGCGCGCGGGCCGTTTTTTAACCCCTGCCGGACGTTGGAACTTATTACATGCCGCACCGCTGGTCTGGACAACCTCGCGGCCATTAGTGACTAGCCGGCTATTTCCCGCTTCAACCAATGGCTTGATGCTCTACGGCAGCGCACCGATGCAAAATAAAGCGTTTGAGTACACCTTTTTTGTAGAAACGCTAAAAGACCAATACAAAGATGATTATGAAATTCAATACCGCGATGTAAGCGGCGCGCACTTTAGTTTAAATAACGATGTCAACGTGGGCTTAACGCTCATGACCTTACGCCAAACTGAGCCACGCTCGCCGGCATATCGCATGATTGGGCTTGATTTCCTAACGCAGTTAGACCGGCTGGAGTTAAGCGGCGAGGGCTACTACCGGTTTGCCAGCAATGGCAAAGATGGCGGAAGTGGCGCCTATATTCAGTCGGCTTATCATCTGGGCCATGAATGGTATGGGCTGGCAAGGCTGGAAACGTTTCAGAGCCCGCAAGAAGGCAGCGCCGAACGCTGGCTGGTGGGTGCTACCAAGCGGCTTAAGCCTAACCAGCTGCTTAAAATGGAGTTTGCGGGCGGTAGCGGAGAACTGCCAGACGCACCACGTGGCTTTCTTGGCTCATTTGCGATTTTGTTCTAATGCGTAACTTTTTGCTGTTTTTTATGTTCACCATGTTTGCTGGGCAAGCGCTAGCCGAGCAGGCGCGGCCGATTGCGGTGATTGTGCAAAATGATGAAGATGCGAATAAGCTGGCTGCTGAAGATTTAAGCCTGATTTACTGGCGCAAAAAACAATATTGGCAAGGTGGTTTACGCATTCACCCGGTCAATTTGCATGCTGAGCATCCGCTGCGGCTCAATTTTTCAAAAGTGGTGCTGGGCAGTTTGCCTGCCACGCAAACCAACTACTGGAACGGCCTGTATTTTCATGGCACCACGCCGCCTTATAGCGTGCAGTCCGAAGAGGCGGTCATTCGTTTTGTTGCCAATACCAAAGGTGCCATCGGTTATGTGGATGCATGCAAAGTCGACGCGCGCGTCAACGCCGTTTTATGGATAAACGACAATAAACTCAGCACGACAAAACCAACCTTAGATTGCGGTATTTGAGGTGCATTTTCGCCTGTTAAAAATACGCTTTAACTGCACTTAATTCACACGAGAAAAAATAAATGCTCTGCAAGCCTTTATTTATAAGGCTTGCAGAGCATCGAAAAAGGTTGGCGTAAAAACCAAGCAAAAATGCGTGGTTTCTTGTTTTATTTTTTAGCAATGACCAGTATGCCCGCTATCACCATTAAGGCGCCAACAAACATCCGCATTGTCATGACTTCTTTCAGCAACCACCAAGCCAATAACATGGCAACAACGACACTGCCTTTATCAATAAGGGCTACGGTAGCAACATCACCGAGTTTGAGCGCTTTGTAATAAAAAACCCAAGAGCCTGCTGTGGTCACTGCTGAAATGGCCAGCCAGATAATGTGCGTTTTTTGTAATGCCTTAATTTCAGAGGGATCAACCGCTAGTAATGCAAATATCAATACAAAAATGCACACAAACAAGGTGCGTACAGTGAGACCCAGTTCAGCAGAAATTCCAACTAATCCTTGCTTGGCAACCACCGCCGTAAAGCCAGCAAAAACCATAGAAATCATGGCGTAAATGACCCAGCGTTCCATTATATTTGCCCAGTCATCGTTATTTGTTGGCACTTGCATTCGTGAGCAGCAATTGTGCCGTTTCATGCATTGTTTGTTCTAACTGTTGAATACGTTCATCCACGCGATGAATCGCCAATTCGGCGCGCACATTCACTTCGTGGTCAATTTCCGCGTCCAGTCTATCGCGTGCGCTCTGCCGATTTTGCGACATCATAATAATCGGTGCCTGAATCGCCGCCAGCATAGAAAGCACTAAGTTCAGAAAAACATAAGGGTACGGGTCAAACGCTTGGTGACGGGGCCCGAGAATCTCGGTATTTAAGAAAGCCCACATCAGTAAACTCACCAAGAAAATAATAATAAATGACCACGAACCCGCAACCTTGGCCACGGCATCGGCCGCGCGCTGACCAAAAGTTCGGTAGTCGATATATTCTTGATTAACGTCACGCACTTCTTCCATGTGCTCAATCATGTCGGCGATGATTTCACGCTCATCAATTGTCAGCGCATCCCAACTTTTTTGAGTGATTTTATGGAAGTGTTTTTTTGTAGAAGTTGTCATAGTGATTTACCTGATAATTACCTAAAACTGATTGTATATCAATGACTAGCACTAGTTGCGGCACGTTGTGGAAAAACTAAAATGCAGATGACCATAACGATTAAAAGGGCTAAAGAGGCCGAGTAGCGGCTTAACGCTAAGCCACCATTGGCGATGGGCTTATCTAAAAAGTCGCCCAGTACCGCCCCCAATGGGCGGGTGATAATAAATGCCGCCCAAAACAGCAAGGTTTTAGATAAATTTGTCCAAAAATAAGCAGCCACGATTGCGGCCAATAACCCACCAAAAATAATCTCCGCGCCTAAGTAACCAAGCCCAGCGGTGTCTGCAGTCCAATCGCCCAACGCCGTGCCTAGCGTTTGAGAGAACATAATCGTGACCCAGTAAAACATTTCAGTTTTTGGCGTGTTAATTGACGAGACTGATACCGAGCCTAAAGTTGCAAACCAAATAGCTAGCGATGCCAGCAACAGCACCAACAAAAGCGCCGAGCCGCCTGTGTAACCGATGCCGAGTGAACGTGTGGCAAAATCTGCCAGCGTGGTACCCAACGTGGTGGTGGTAATAATGGTAGCCCAATATAAAAAAGGGTGAAGTTGTTTGGCCTTGATTTGCAGTGTCACCACCACAAAAAACAGCAGGGTGAAAATAAAACTGCTAACTAAGTATCCAAGATTCATCGACATGGAGAGTGCGTCACCCGCCGTTTCGCCAAGGGTAGTTGCCAAGATTTTAATCACCCAAAAGATGAAGGTAAGCTCGGGGACTTTAGAAAGAGACGTACGATTTGTCACTGGCGTAGGAGCACCTTTACAGCGTCATTAAAAATACTTAAATTTGTGTCATTTCTACATGCAACCTTTTTCGATGCTCTGCGAGCCTTTATTTACAAGGCT
>JAKPIR010000373.1 GCA_029549705.1 Pseudomonadota bacterium
ATACTGTTACTTCAGCAGCCTATGGCTTACTTAAAGACCTGAAGGCTAGGCGTTGTAGAGATGAGGCGGCTGACAACCACTTAACGTCAATTTTCTATGCAGTCCGTGACTATAAGCGAGGAACTCTCCCTGCTAACCTCATGAATGATTCCAATGTAATGCAGTTGATAGAAAAAGTCGCAGCGGCTCTGCCTATTCAGGTGAGTTCGAAGTTTGAAGATGTACGCGCCTCGATTTCGCCAGAAATGACTAGAGAATTTTGGCAAAAGCGAAACAAGGTTTCAAACTTCCTTAAACATGCTGATCGTGACTCTGAAGCAAGCTTAGCTATTGGGGATGTTGATAACTTAATGCTCTTAATGCAAGCCTCAAGTGCTTACATTGACATCATGAATGATAACCTCGGCGCAGAAGGAATGGTTCTTTGTTGTTACTTCAGCGTAACTCGCGGAACAAAAAATCAATTGCCAGAACAGTTGCAATCCATCTGCACTGCTCTTGAGGAGCTTAAGCATTCTGAGCGACTTGACTTCTGTTCATCTTTTATTCGAGAACTAAATGCAAGTAATATAAGTTGAGTGGAATAAAATAAAGCCTACAAGAAATTTTGTGGACTGTTTTTCGCCTCAGGGCGAGTTACTTTGCTTTTGCTTGCTCAAAAGAAAGTAACCAAAGAAAAGGCTACCCTCTACCGCGTTCCTGCGGAATTCCCTAAGTTAAATCTCAGCATGGGCGGCAAACGGAAACTCGCCCAATAAAATCGTTGGGTTCAGACAGCCGCTTGCCGACACCTCCCATGCCGAGATTTAACTTAGGCGCACTAGCAAGGGGCGAAAATCAGTGAAGTTTCACGGTTGATTTAATGATACAAAAATCTCTCAAATTTCGTCATACCAGCGCAGGCTGGTATCCAGTCAAGGTTGGTGCTCACAAATATTGATTTATTGACACAAAGCTAAATTTCGCGTGGTGTGGATACCAGCCTACACTGGTATGACGGGTGCTTAATTGTGAAAAGCAAGTAGTCTTTATTTCACCTGCCCTGCAAGCCAATAACTACGCGGCTTTCAGTGGCATAAAAAATCCTCGGCGGGGGGGTCTCTCGAGTGAATTAAGCCTGCTACTGCTTTCTAAATCAGTGCAGTATTTTCTTCTAATAAATGCTGTGCCTGTTCAAGGTGCAACTGCGTACTTTTGATGTAGTCGAGCAGCAAAACGCTGTCTTCTTCATTGATTTCTGCCACGCGAACGGTTAAACCCATTGGTGCAAACATGAGTTTTAACCATTGTTCGCCCATTCTTTCAATGGCATGGTCAAAGGCTTTGAGTTCTACGCCGTTGTTGATGCGCTGGTTTAAGTCTTCACGGTGCGCATCGCTGGCGTGCATCAGCTCATTGCTATCAAGGTTGATGTTGATGCGATTGGGCATGACTAAATTATTTTCATGAATCTGCAATTGGCGAAAAAGCCATTCTTCAGTATTGGCAGAAACGCCCTGATATTGCGCGCGCAGTTTATCTACCAGCAGTTCTTTGCCAATTTGTTGCACGCGAATGTGCGCTAAATCAAGCCCCAGCATGGCTTTGGCTTTTTTACGAATCACGCCGATATATTGCGTTGAGGTTTTACCACCCAGCGTTTTTTCGCGCTCGCCTAAATCTTCTTGCTTAAAATCGGTGAGAGATAAATCCACTTCAAGTAATGTAAGTTTTAGCACGGCCTGAATTTGCTGAAACTGCATTTGTTGCGACTTGATGCGCTCAAGCTCAATCACCAGTTTGGCTTTATCCTTGAGCGCTTTTTGCATTTCACTGGCAAGTTGCTTTTGGCGCTCAACGTCGGCCGACACCAGTAGTTTTGGTAAGGTTAGGCTAATAATCAAAGCGCCTAAGCCAGCACCGATGGCGGCGAGCAGTACCGCAATACTTTGCTTATCTAACAGCAAACTAAAGGCAATAAATAACACCGCAATGCCCACGCCCGTGGCAAAAAACATACGATAGCCAAACCTTTTGAGTGGCGCAAAAAGCTTAAACGGTGCGGTGAGTAATTTTTTGAGCATGGGTTGGGTCTTAATCGTATTTGTTTAACTATTTATGTAAACTTGATTGTAAGGTAATGCCTAAAAGAAGCAAATTAAATCAGTAAGTAAGCAAATGAATGGCTTATAATTTACCGCTACATTGATCGCACTCAGTTAACCAAAAACCACATTTACGCATGCAATTCACACAAACAATTCGTCAAGTAATCCCCATGAAGTTATCCGTGTTGAGGTTAACGTAAGTGGCAGTCGTTACTGCGCGCATCCTCGGTATTGATCCTGGGCTTCGCTTAACGGGGTTTGGTGTTATTGAAAAAGTGGGTGAAAAAATCTTATATGTAGCGAGCGGCACCATTAAAACGGCAAGCGGCAAGAAAAATGTTATTGAGGGTGAGGCGGATAGAGAAGAGTTGCCCGCACGGCTTAAGATTATTTTAGATGGCCTGTTTGAGGTGATTGATACGTATCAGCCAACGCAGGTGGCGATTGAAAAAGTGTTTGTAAATGTGAATCCGCAATCCACCCTATTGCTCGGCCAAGCGCGCGGTGCGGCAATTAGCGCGGCAGTGATTCGCAATTTAATTGTGGCAGAATATACCGCGTTACAGGTTAAGCAGTCGGTGGTGGGCAATGGTCACGCGCAAAAAGAACAAGTACAAGAAATGGTGAAACGCTTACTCAACTTGCCCGCTACACCCAAGCCAGACTCAGCCGATGCACTGGCTTGCGCGATTTGCCATGCGCATGGTGGGCAAGGGTTGGGGAGGTTGGCCACTGCTGGCTTTCGCGTTAAGGGCGGAAGGTTGATTGGGTGACAAAGAGTGCCAAATCGTTGCTTGAGCCTTCTATAGGCACGTACGCGAATAGCATCAGCAAGTATTTTTTTGCCACACGCCCAGCATTTTTGTTAGCTACAATCGCAGCATGTTTGTTGGGTTTGGCAAGTGCCAGGCTGGGCGGCGTTATTCTGAACGATGTTTATGCAATCGTGACAGTGGCGCTGGCGCTGCTTGTACATGCCGCAGTGAATGTGCTAAACGATTACTTTGATGCATTAAGTGGCACGGACGCGTTGAATACTACGCGCGTTTATCCATTTACCGGCGGTAGCCGCTTTATTCAAAATGGCTTATTTACCCCGCAACAAACGGCACAATTTGGCTATGGACTGTTATTCTTAGCGATGTTGGGTGGACTGTGGCTGGTGGCAGAAGCCGGCGCGGGCTTGTTGCTAATTGGTGGCGTGGGGGTGTTTCTTGGTTGGGCGTATTCGGCCCCGCCGCTAAGCTTAAACAGCCGGGGCTTGGGCGAGCTTTGCGTGTGGATGGGGTTTTTAGGCTTAGTGATTGGGGCAGACTTTGTGCAACGCGGCAGTTTTTCTTGGCAGCCTGTTTTTGTAGGGTTTAGCTATGCGTTACTGGTGACGAACTTGCTTTTTATTAACCAGTTTCCTGATTGCAATGCCGATGACCTTGCGGGCAAGCGACATTGGGTAGTGCGTTTGTCGCCTGCTACAGCTGTCAGAATTTATCCAATATTGGTGTTATTCGCATTTGCCTGGTCCGTAGTGATGGTGTACTTACAAAAACTACCTGCAATAACGCTATTGGCGGCGTTACCACTATTATTGGCATTGCGCGCCACCTTACTTTTGCAACAACATTATGCAGAACCTGAAAAATTACGCCCCGCGATTCAACTGACTTTGCTTGCCATGCTGAGTCACGCGTTTCTTTTAACATTATTATTATTTTGGAATACAAAATGATTGCCAGACTGAACGGAATATTGATTGAAAAGCATCCCCCGCAAATCGTCATTGATTGCAATGGCGTGGGCTATGAGGTCGAGGTGCCGATGAGCACCTTTTACAATCTGCCAGAATTAGGCAGTAAAGTGAATTTACTGACTTATTTTGTGGTGCGCGAGGACGCTCAATTACTGTACGGCTTTGGTAGTGAACAAGAAAAAAGCACCTTTAAACAACTCCTTAAAGTCAATGGTATTGGAGCCAAATCCGCATTATCCATCTTAAGCGGCGTGAGTATTGATGACCTCATTCAGGCTGTCAGCATGCAAGAAGTGGGTATGCTCACACGCATTCCCGGCATCGGCAAAAAAACTGCCGAGCGTCTATTGCTCGAACTCAAAGACAAGTTCAGTGTGGCTGGCTTGGCGCAAACCGCAGGTCAGGCAAAATCGGCTACGCATGACATCCTGAATGCGCTGGTAGCTTTGGGTTACAATGAGCGCGAGGCAATGGCTGCCGTGAAGTTGTTAGATAAAGAAGTCAGCGTCACAGATGGCATTAAGCAGGCGCTGAAAAGCCTTTCAAAATAACCATAAAAATGGATGAAATGCGAGAATCAACGATGAAAATTTACCAAGGTTTTATTGTTAGCTTAGCAGTGCTTTTGGCCGCTTGCGGGCAGCAACATCCACCTGCGCCAACGGTGGCCATGGCACCTGCGCCGGCAGAAATGGCTAACGCTAAAATGCTGCGTGCTGATTCAGATACTGTTGCGGGTGAGGGTGAGCAGTCACTTACGGAACTCACTGAGCCAGCAGATACGGAAGTTAAGCGCTATGTGGCGTTACGTCATCATTTGATGGTTGAAACATCACCAGAACAAATGCAGGCAAATTTTGATGCGACTATTGCGCATTGCCAGCAGCTTAAGTGCCAAATTTTGGCGGCCAATTTTAATCGTGAAACAGCCTATGGCCCGCCATCGGCAAGCTTATCTGCACGGGTACCACCGAGGTCGGTGGAGGTATTTTTAGCTGGGTTGGCGAAAAGTGGCGAGGTCTTACAGCATCATCGCACCAGCGAAGATAAAACTGATGCGGTGATAGATGCGGAAGCGCGCATAAAAAACTTAACTGAATTTCGTGACAATTTGCGTGCAATGCTCAACGATAAATCCGCCAAATTTAAAGATTTAATTGAAGTGCAGCGCGAGCTGGTTAACACTCAAAGTGAGTTGGATAGCATTCAGGGCGTGCGTAAAGCGCTGGCACAAGAGACAGAGTTGGTGGCAATCAATATTGATTTTACAGCCAAGCAAGGCATTACCGAGCAAGGCTTTTTCTCACCAGTTGCGCAAGCCTTTAAAAACGCTGGCCGTGTCATGATGGAAAGCTTGGCTAGCGTGATTACTTTCTTTGTGACGATTTTGCCGTGGCTTATTTTTGCCATACCCGCGCTGATTTTAATGCGCAAACTTTGGGCTAAAATAAGAACAAAAAAATAGCATAGATAGTGTGGACGCAATACATAAATTTACAATTATTAAACGGTATAATACGCACAACCTTTTTGAATGCCCTGGAGGCCTTGTAGATAAAGGCTCGCAGAGCAGTATTTTTCTCTCGGGAATTTTGGTGCGGGTTTAGTGATGTTGATGTGTGGTCAATTGAGTTTGTTTTGTAGGTTAAATGTGAGTCAATATAACAATAAAAATAGCGTTATTTCAGTATGTTTTGCCAGCTGCATTTTTGTAGTGATGTGCCTGTTTTCAACTGTGGCGCTGGCTTATACTGGCGTGACGATTGTCATGAGCAGCAAAACTGAAGCGAACCTGGCGTTTGTTGAGCAGTTCAAAGCAGAGTTGACCAGTGATGAAAATAATACGCTCAGCTTAAAAGTATTAGAACTTCCCGCGCGCAAACGACTGGTTGTGGCTGAAAATAGCGAATTGGTGATTGCGCTGGGTGAAAAAGCACTCGAGGCGGCGAGCAAGTTATCGCACACTACCCCTGTGTTGGCTGTTTATACACCAACACTAGCGTATGAGCAGATATTAGAAAAAAGTCGGCGTGATGCGAGTAATATGAGCATGATTATGCAAAATCAGCCTTATGCGCGTCAAATTCACTTCATTCAATTAGTGTTGCCGTCAGCAAAAAATATTGGCAGTTTAGTCAATGGCAACTCGCAGGCATACGCTGAACAGCTGAAAATGCGGGCAGAGAAAAAAGGGCTGAATTTGCAGTTAAAGCACTTAAATGATTCTACGAGGTTGTTGCCAGAACTTAAAACTTTATTAGAAACGAATGATGCGCTGTTGGCGATTCCAGATACTGCTATTTATAAACCCGATACGGCGCAACCGATATTGATGACCAGTTATCAATTTAAAAAGCCAGTACTTAGTTACTCACTCTCGTACGTGAAGGCGGGCGCGCTGGCGGCCTTGTATAGCTCTAGCCGGCAGTTGGCCAAACAGGCGGCAGAAATTGCGCAGCAATCGCAAATTGCGGGCAACCCCTTGCCATTGCCGCAAGCCCCAAAATTTTTTTCTGTGCGCGTTAATCGACAAGTGGCGCGTTTGTTAAATATTGAAATCAACAGTGACATGGCGATTTATCAAGCATTACTAGCGGCTGACCCTTTGCAAAATGAGTAATATTGGCATTAAAACAAGGGTGATTTTTTTAGGCACTGTACCCGCTTTGCTGTTTGCAATCATCTTAATCGGCTATGTGATTTCTAATATCTTTGGCATTTTGAATCAATCGCTGGTAGACCGCGGAAAAATCATTGCTTCCCAGCTTGCCCCTGCTGCTGAATACGGTGTCATTTCTGGCAATCGGCAAATGCTGCAAAAACTTGCGCAACAAGCGCTTGATAACGAGCAAGATCTTAAAACGGTGATGGTGGTTGATAATCAAGGATTGGTGCTGGCTTACAGTGGTCAGGCGATTCCTGAAACACTGATTAGCAAAATCATGCAAGATAACTTGCCTGAATACAAGCAGGCACGCGGCATCATTTTTACTGCACCAATCCACCGAAGTTTAGTGGAGATTGATGATTTTGCATCACTAGAAGAAACCCCGCTCGAGCAGAAAAAAGACTTTTCACCTGAAAAAATCGGCCAGATTTATGTGGAACTTAGCAACCAGTCACTACAGAGCTATAAATTAGTGTTTGTGATTAAAATTGCGTCGATTGCTTTATTCGGGCTGTTACTCAGTGGCTGGCTGGCTTGGCGCATTGGCCGTAATATTACACAACCAATTCAGGAAATTGCCCGCGCAGTCAATAAAGTTCGCGAAGGCGTGCTGTCACAAACCTTGGTAGAAAACTCCAGCGGTGAACTAAAAACTTTACAAAGAGGGTTTAATTCGATGTCGGCGAGCTTGAAACACGCCTACGATGTGATGCAGGACAAGATTAACGACGCCACATCTATGCTACGCCATCAGGCGCAACATGATGATTTAACTGGGCTTATTAACCGTCGAGAGTTTGAAGTGCGCCTAGAGCGCTGCCTCAAAAGTGCAAAAGAAAATAAAGCCAGACACGTGTTTTGTTTTTTGGACTTGGACCAATTTAAATTAGTCAATGATACGAGTGGGCATATCGCGGGGGATGAGCTGCTTAAACAGGTGAGCGTTTTGCTAGCCATTCGCATGCGTGAAAGAGATACACTAGCCCGTTTAGGTGGGGATGAGTTTGGCCTGCTGTTGGAAAACTGCACGCAGAAAGAAGCCGACCAGATTTGCGGCGCAATTCAACGTATTATTCGTGATTTTCGTTATAGTCACGATGACAAAATCTTTAATATCGGCGTCAGTATCGGCATGGTGGTTATTGATGACCATTTTGAAAATGTCAGTGAAGTGGTACACGCTGCAGATATGGCGTGTATGAATGCAAAAAAAGCGGGACGTAATCAAACGGTATTATTTAACGCGGGTGATGCGGAGGTGCTGGAGCAGAAAAATGCGGTAGAAGCAATTGCAGACATCACCGATGAAATCGAAGATGATCAGTTTATGCTGTACTGTCAGGCGATTGTACCGCTCACGCCCAATTTGCCGCATTTACCTAATATGCCGGCTATTCCACAGCAACATCATTATGAAATTTTGCTCAGAAAAGTAGATTTAGACGGCAAGATTATTTTGCCTACGACCTTTATCCCATCGGCCGAACGCTATCATCTGATGCCCAATATTGACCGCTGGGTGATAAAAAATGCTTTTATCGCGTATCGAAAGCTATTAGATATTAATTACGAACATTGCAATTTCATTTTTTCAATTAATTTATCGGGCACTTCTTTGGGTGACCAAAGCTTGTTGCCGTTTATTCGCGAACAGTTTGCCAAATATGCCATTCCGCCGGCTTCAATATGCTTTGAAATTACCGAGACGGCGGCTATCGTTAACTTAAAAAACACGATATTGTTGTTTGATGCACTGCGTGAAATCGGTTGTAAATTTGCCTTGGATGACTTTGGCAGCGGCATGTCTTCTTTTATGTATTTGAAGAATTTTGATGTTGATTATCTTAAAATTGATGGTGCTTTTGTCAAAGAGATTCATCAAAACCGGATTGACAATGCGATGGTGCGCTCAATCCACAATGTTGCAGAATCCATGAACATCAAAACCGTTGCAGAGTTTGTAGAAAGTGACGCAATATTAAAACAACTCGAAATCATCGGTGTAGACTATGGTCAAGGGTTGCATCTTGGCTTGCCGATAACTGTCAAAGAATTGATTCAACAATATGCAGAATTACATCCGCGCTAATGATGCATTGTTAGTGATGCACTGCTTCGCGCATTTCCCCCATCAGTGAAGGCACCAAGATGATAGAAACTGACCGCCTGATTACCCCAGAAGCCGAAAGCCCGCGTGAAGAAGCGCTAGAGCGTGCACTTCGCCCCAAATTGCTAGACGAATATGTGGGCCAAGAAAAGGCGCGCGGCCAGCTAGAAATTTTTATCAATGCAGCGCGTGGCCGCAATGAGCCGTTAGACCACGTGCTTCTGTTTGGCCCGCCCGGCTTGGGTAAAACCACACTCGCACATATTATTGCCAAAGAAATGGGCGTCAATATGCGCCAAACCTCAGGGCCAGTGCTAGAACGCGCGGGGGATTTGGCAGCATTGCTCACCAATTTAGAGCCCAATGACGTGCTGTTTATAGATGAAATTCATCGCTTGTCACCCGTGGTGGAAGAGATTTTATATCCGGCGATGGAAGATTATCGGCTTGATATCATGATAGGCGAAGGCCCTGCCGCGCGCAGTGTGCGGCTGGATTTACCGCCATTCACCTTGGTAGGTGCCACCACGCGCGCCGGCAT
>JAKPIR010000382.1 GCA_029549705.1 Pseudomonadota bacterium
CGCCTTGCTGATGGCGTTACCGCTGACCCAACAACAAGCCACGATTGAAGTGGTAGGCGAATTGATTTCTAAACCTTATATTGAAATCACGCTCAATTTAATGGCGAAATTTGGCGTGAAAGTGCTACGCGATGGCTGGCAACAGTTTTCCATAGCTATCAATAGCCAATATCTAAGCCCGCAAGTGATTTTTGTTGAGGGCGATGCCTCAAGCGCTTCTTACTTTCTCGCAGCGGGTGCCATTGCGGGTGATGTGCAAGTAAAAGGCTTAGGTGAAAACAGCATTCAAGGCGATGTTAAATTTACCGAAGCGCTAAAAATGATGGGCGCAGATATAGTATTTACTGAAAATGCAATTATTTCATCTAACATTGGCAGGCTTAAAGCCATAGACCTAGATTGCAACCATATCCCCGATGCCGCGATGACTTTAGCCATTCTCGCCTTGTTCGCCGAGGGCACCACCACCCTACGCAATATCGCCAGCTGGCGCGTGAAAGAAACGGACCGCATTGCCGCCATGGCCACAGAGTTGCGTAAAGTGGGCGCCGTTGTTGAAGAAGGTGCTGACTACATCACCATCACCCCGCCCGCTCAACTCACGCCAAATGCGGTGATTGATACTTATGATGACCACCGCATGGCCATGTGTTTTTCATTAGTGAGTTTAGGTGGTGTACCAATTAAGATTAACGACCCAAAATGCGTAAATAAAACCTTTCCAGATTATTTTGACGCATTCAATAAAATTGTCAGTAAAAACTAATTAATGTAAGCCCGCACTAGGCATACGGCTAAACGGCACAGTGACTGTGTTGACCGTTTTTTTCTGCTCAACCATTTGCCAAGCACGTTCATGGAAATAAAACACTACGGTATTGCAAAGAGGCTCAATAAGCGCCAACAAACCGCCAATCACAAAGCTGCCTGTCAGCAAATAAGCCACCGTAAAGGCTACGGTAAAGTGTAAAATTGCAAATGTGAAGGTTTTTGTCATGATGCTCACCTTATTTATTGAGTACTACGTTTGAACATTATTGACCAAGCTATAAAATTAATCTAATTGATTGTTTCTCTCATTACAATAAGTTTTACTTATGAATTTAGCTAACACAAATATTCCAGTCATCGCCATTGACGGCCCTTCAGCGTCTGGTAAGGGCACTGTCGCGCAACTGGTCGCACAAAAACTCGGCTTTCATTATTTAGATTCTGGCGCCCTTTATCGCATTGTGGCCTACGCTGCACAGCAAAAAGGAATCGACTGGAATGACGCAAATGTAATCGCCGAATGCGCAAAAAGACTCACCATTGCATTTGCGGGGGAGCAGGTTTTACTGACCACGCCAGATTTCGCACAAAAAGATATTTCCAATGAAATTCGTACCGAGACGATTGGCAAAGGCGCCTCACAAGTGGCCGTGCACGCGCCATTAAGAGCTGCTTTGGTTGAAATGCAACACGCCTTTTGCAAACCACCAGGACTTGTGGCAGACGGGCGAGACATGGGCACCGTAATTTTTCCTGACGCGCCACTGAAAGTGTTTTTAACAGCCTCCACTGAAGTTCGGGCAGAGCGGCGTTACCAGCAATTGCGTAATAAAAACCAACCAGCGAACTACGAAAGCATCTTAGCCGACCTTCAAGAGCGCGATGCGCGTGACAAAAACAGAGCCGCTGCACCGCTCATCATGGCTAAAGATGCCATTTTGCTTGAAACCGACCATTTGAGTATTTCTGATGCTGTAAATACGGTTTTGCAAAATTTTCAACAGAAAATGTACAAATAGTCTTTTATTTTTCAATGTTTTAGTTATAATTCAATTCTTTGCAATTCAGTAATATTTTTTCGCCCGCGCATTCCAAAGATTCGCGGTTTTTTAATCACCCCACTGCTAGGTGGGATTATTTTTTAGGTAATTTTATTTAATGGCTTCTACTTCTAAATCTACTACTTCTGCTTCATCTTCAGGCATGGAATCTTTTGCTGCGCTTTTTGAAGAAAGCTTAGCTCACCAAGAAATGCGTTCTGGCGAGGTTATTACAGCCGAAGTGATCTCTGTCGACCAAGACCACGTCATCGTTAATGCCGGTCTTAAATCAGAAAGCGTTATCGCTGCTGAAGAATTCAAAAATGCGCAAGGTGAGCTCGATGTAAAAGTTGGCGACTTTGTAAAAGTGCTGATTGAAAAGCTGGAGGACGGCTTTGGTTCAACAGTACTTTCACGCGAAAAAGCAAAACGCATGGAAACATGGTTAGATTTAGAAGATGCGATGAACGAAGGCCGCATCATCAAAGGTTTTGTTAGCGGTAAAGTTAAAGGCGGTTTACGCGTTTCTGTAAACGGCATCATGGCATTCTTGCCTGGTTCATTGGTAGATGTACGTCCAGTAAAAGACACCACACCTTTTGAAAACAAAGAATGTGATTTGAAAGTCATTAAAATTGATCGTAAACGCAACAATATCGTCGTTTCACGCCGTGCCGTGATGGAAGTCAGCGCTGGCGCTGACCGTGAAGCGTTAATGGGTACATTGGCTGAAGGTGCTGTGGTTAAAGGGATTGTTAAAAACATTACTGACTACGGTGCGTTCGTTGATTTAGGTGGTATTGATGGCTTGCTTCATATTACTGACTTGGCATGGCGCCGTGTAAAACACCCATCAGAAGTTCTGACCGTGGGCGAAGAAGTTGAAGCAAAAGTATTGAAGTTCGACCAAGAAAAAAACCGTGTTTCATTGGGTATTAAACAATTGGGCGACGACCCATGGGTTGCATTGGCACGCCGCTACCCAGTCAGCACTCGCTTATTCGGTAAAGTTTCTAACTTAACCGACTACGGCGCGTTTGTTGAAATCGAACCTGGTATTGAAGGTTTAGTACACGTATCTGAAATGGATTGGACGAACAAAAATATTCATCCGGGCAAACTTGCACAATTAGGTGACGAAGTTGAAGTGATGATTCTTGAAATTGATGAAGCGCGCCGTCGCTTATCATTAGGCATGAAACAATGTCAGCCAAATCCGTGGGATGACTTCTCTGCAACCCACGCTAAAGGCGACAAAGTTTCTGGTCAAATTAAGTCAATCACTGATTTTGGTGTGTTCATTGGCTTGCCAGGCGGTATTGATGGCTTAGTGCATTTGTCTGATTTATCATGGACACAATCTGGCGAAGAAGCGATTCGTAACTTTAAAAAAGGTGACGAACTGCAAGCAGTAATCTTAGCGATTGATGTGGATAAAGAGCGTATTTCTCTAGGTGTTAAACAATTAACGGCTGACCCTTCAGGTGCTACTAGCAGTTCAGATGACAAGGCTGATGCAAAACCAAAAGCTAAATCTGCTAAAACAAAAGAAGCCGCTAAACCAGCAGATGACGGCGCCACCGCTGGAACTACTAATCTTGGTGCTTTATTAAAAGCCAAATTAGACAGCAAAAAATAAGCCGATAATAAAATCCTAGTAAAGAAATAAGGGCTCAATAATGACTAAATCTGAACTTATCACCCTACTTGCAGAACGTTTTCCGCAATTAGTGGTGAAAGATGCTGAATTATCAGTAAAAGCAATTTTAGATGCGATGACTGATAACCTAGCCACTGGCGAACGTATTGAGATTCGTGGCTTTGGAAGCTTTAGTTTAAATTATCGCCCACCTCGCTTGGGTCGTAACCCTAAAACTGGCAGTAAAGTGCAAGTGCCTGAAAAACATGTACCGCACTTTAAAGCCGGCAAAGAGTTACGTGAGCGCGTTGATTTAGGCTAAAAACTAGCATTTTGATTCTAAAGTAAAAAAAGTATCAATGAAAACGGCAGCTATCAAGCTGCCGTTTTCATTTGGTGTATGCTATTTTCAGGTAAAATGTCACTCAAACAAC